>JADLFL010000014.1 GCA_020845575.1 Acidobacteriota bacterium
CGGCAACAAGGACATCATCACCGCCACGCACATGGCGAAGATGAAGGACAAGGCCATCGTCGGCAACATCGGTCACTTCGACAACGAGATCGACATGGCCGGCCTGAAGAAGGTGCCCGGCATCGAGCGCATCAACATCAAGCCGCAGTACGACGAATGGCGCTTCCCCGACGGCCACAGCGTGATGATCCTCGCCGAGGGCCGTCTGCTGAACCTCGGGTGCGCGACGGGTCATCCGAGCTTTGTGATGTCTGCCTCGTTCACCAATCAGGTGACGGCGCAGATCGAGCTCCACACCAACAACGCGGCGTACGAGAAGCAGGTCTACACGCTGCCCAAGCGCCTCGACGAGAAGGTGGCGCGGCTGCACCTCGACAAGCTCGGCGTGAAGCTCACGGTGCTCGACAAGACGCAGGCCGACTACATCGGCGTCCCCGTCGAGGGTCCGTACAAGCCGGATCACTACCGGTACTGAGGCAAGCGCGTCGGCAACGGGCAACCGGCAACCGGCAACCGCTTGGTTCAGATGGAGGTCAGGGGCTTCAGCCCCTGGCACCGGTGCGGAGCAGACACATTCCGCATTCGGCATCGAGTGGCGCCTCGGGGCGCCACTCGCGTTAGCATAGCGGCGCCCATGCTCATCGCGCTCGCGGTTGCAGGCATCGTCGCGCTGATCCTGCTGCTCGCGGTTGCGCGCCTCAACGCCTTCCTCGCCTTCCTCGTCGTCTGTCTCGGCGTGGGGCTCGCCGCGGGGCTGTCGCCCACGCAGGTCTCGCTCTCGATTCAGAAGGGCCTCGGCGACACGCTCGGCTCGCTCGCGATCGTCATCGGCCTCGGCGCCATGCTGGGGAAGATCGTCGCCGAGAGCGGCGCGGCGCAGCGCATCGCCACGAGCCTGATGCGCGTCAGCGGTCCGAGTTACGTGCAGTGGGCCCTGATGGTCACCGGCTTCATCGTCGGCCTGCCGCTGTTCTACGCGGTTGGCTTCGTGCTGGTGATCCCGGTCATCTTCAGCGTCGCCGCGCAGTACCGGCTGCCAACCGTCTACGTCGGCCTCCCGATGCTCGCGGCGTTGTCCGTGACGCACGGATACCTGCCTCCGCACCCGGCACCGGCCGCGCTCGTCCAGCAGTTCCACGCCGACATGGGGCTCACGCTCCTGTACGGGGTCGTGATCGCGATACCCGCCATTCTGCTCGCGGGCCCGGTCTACAGCCGCTTCGTGCGCCACATCGACCGCCCGCCGCTGGCCACCTTCACGCCGACGCTCGTGCCTGATGCCGACCTTCCGTCGCTCGGTGCGAGCCTCTGTTCGGCGTTGCTGCCCGTCGGCATGCTGGCCACGGGATCGGTACTCGTCACTATCGGCGGTGCGGACCAGGTATTGATGGCGGGACGCGCGCTGTCCGATCCCACGCTCGCGATGCTGTGCGGCGTGCTCGCTGCCGTTGCGTTGCTCGGACGACGGCAGGGGCGGTCACTGGCCGACGTGATGACGTGGTGCGAACGTGCCGTCGCCGACATCGCCTCGATGCTGCTCGTGGTGGGAGGGGCGGGTGCCTTCAAGCAGGTGCTGACCGACGCGGGCGCGAGTACCGCCATCGCGAGTGCGCTTCTCAGGCTGCCCGCGCCGCCGCTCGTCCTGGCCTGGGTGATGGCCGGACTCGTGCGCGTGTGCGTCGGCTCGGCAACCGTGGCCGGCCTGACGACGGCAGGTCTCGTGGCACCGCTGGTCATCAGCGGCGCCGTCGATCCGAACCTCATGGTGCTGGCGATCGGTGCGGGAAGCCTCCTCCTCTCGCACGTGAACGACGGCGCCTTCTGGCTCTTCAAGGAATACTTTGCGCTGTCTGTCGCGGAGACCTTGCAGACGTGGACCGCAATGGAGACGATCGTGGCCATCGTCGGACTCGCCGGCGTGCTCGTGCTCGACGTCCTGATTCACTGACCAACACCCATGACTCCTGAACAACGCTTCGCTGCTCTCGGCCTCGAACTCCCGCCCGCCCCCAGACCGATGGGCGTCTACAAGCCCGGCCTCATCGAGGGACCGTATCTCTACGTGTCGGGGCATGGCACGATGCGCGCCGACGGCACGATGATCACCGGCCGCGTGGGCGAGGCCCTCGATGCCGACGCCGCCAAGCTCGCCGCGCGCCAGGTGGGACTGTCGATCATCGCGACGATCCGCGCCACCGTCGGCTCGCTCGATCGCGTGCAGCGCGTGGTGAAGGTGCTCGGCATGGTGTGGGCCACGCCCGAGTTCGACAGGCACCCGTTCGTCGTGAACGGCTGCAGCGAGCTCTTCGCGGCCATCTGGGGCGACGACCTCGGCGTGGGCGTGCGCAGCGCGGTGGGCATGGGGTCGCTGCCGGGCAACATCCCCGTCGAGATCGAAGCGCTGTTCCGCCTGACGGACGCCTGACATGCTGCTCGTCGACGCGCACCTCGACCTGTCGATGAACGCGCTCGAATGGAACCGCGACCTGCGTCAGCCTGTCGCGGCCATCAGAGCACGTGAGGCCGGACTCACCGACAGGCCCGATCGCGGTCGCGCCACCGTCTCGCTTCCCGAGCTGAAAAGGGGACGCGTCGGCCTCGTGGTCGCCACGCAGATCGCACGCTACGTCGCACCGTCCAATCCGCTGCCCGGCTGGCACTCGGCGGAGCAGGCGTGGGCGCAGACGCAGGGTCAACTCGCGTGGTATCGCGAGATGGAACGCGCGGGGGAGATGACGGCGATCGTGGACCTCCCGTCGCTCGATGCACACCTCGCGCGCTGGCAGGAGGCGGGCGGCAACGTCGATGCGTTACCCGTTGGTTACATTCGCAGCCTCGAAGGAGCCGACTCGCTGGTGTCGGTGGAGTATCTGGAACGCGCGGTGCGCGACGGCCTGCGTGCCGTGGGACCCGCGCACTACGGGCCTGGACGATACGCGCCCGGCACGCATACGACGGGACGCCTCGAAGCCGACGGACCGGCCCTGCTCGCGGCGATGGAGCGCTTCGGCGTGATTCTCGACGTCACGCACCTGAGCGACGACAGCCTCTGGCAGGCACTCGACCTGTTCGGCGGTGCCGTGTGGGCGAGCCATCACAACGCACGCGCGCTCGTCGACGACCAGCGCCAGCTTCCCGACGATCAGATCAAGGCGGTCGTCGCCAGGGGCGCCGTCATCGGCGCGTCGTGCGATGCGTGGATGATCGTGCCGAACTGGGTGCGCGGCGTGTCGACGCCGCAGTCCGCCGGCTGCACGTTCGAGAGGCTGGCCGATCACGTCCTGCACATCTGCTCGCTGGCGGGCTCGACGCGTCACGTCTGCATCGGATCGGATCTCGACGGCGCGTTCGGCACCGAGCAGACGCCTGCCGACCTCGACACGATCGTCGACCTGCACCGCCTCTGCGACGTACTCGCCTCGCGCGGGTTCTCCGACGAGGATCTGGAGCGCTTCCGCTGGCGCAACATCGTCGATTTCATCAGGGCCCACTGGGCCGGACGGGAGTGGCTGCAATGACGCGTCGCGTACTCATCGCCGCATGTGCGGCGCTCGGACTGGCTGCGGTCGCGCCGCCGACCTTCGCGCAGACGACCGATGACGCCCTGCGCGTCATGAGCTTCAACATCCGCTACGGCACCGCGAAGGACGGCGACAATCACTGGGACAACCGCAAGGCGTTCCTCGTCGACGTACTGCGTGCCGAGGCGCCTGACATCGTCGGCCTCCAGGAGGCGCTCCACGACCAGATTGCGTACATCGTCGACGCACTGCCCGACTACTCGGTCGTCGGCGTCGGGCGCGACGATGGCGTATGGAAGGGGGAGTACACGGCGATCCTGTACAAGCGGGCGAGGCTGTCTCTCCAGCGCACCGACACGTTCTGGTTCTCGGAGACGCCGACAGTCGTGGCGTCGACGAGTTGGGGCAACTCCATCACGCGCATCTGCACGTGGGCGCAGTTCACGACGCCGGACGGACGTCCGCTGACGGTGTTCAATCTTCACCTCGATCACCAGTCGCAGCCGTCGCGCGAGAAGTCGGCGGCGCTGCTGCGCGCACGCATCGACGCGCGCGATCCGAAAGCGCCCGCTATCGTGATGGGCGACTTCAACTCCGGCGAGCGCAACCCGGCGGTCGCGACGATGCGTGAGGGCGGCACGCTGGTCGACACGTTCCGCGTCAAGCATCCCGATGCGTCGCCCGTGGGCACGTTCACGGGCTTCAAGTACGGCCAGGTGTCGGGTGAGAAGATCGACTACATCTTCGCGACGGCGGATTGGGAAGTCGTCGAAGCCGCGATCGTCAGAACCGAGCGCAACCAGCGGTATCCGTCCGATCACTTCCCCGTGACGGCCGTCCTCCGCCGCCGCTAGCCGCGGGGCACATGGCGTGGGTGCGGCGCTTGTAACGCTCAGCGGCGTCGAAGACTGCCTGTCAGCGTCAGCGTCTCGTCGCCGCGTTTCACGGTGGCGACGAGCGAATCGCCCCACTGTTTCTTGTCGATGAGCGCCCGAATCTCGACGTCCTTGCGGATCGGCTGGCCGTCGAGCGTCAGCAGGTCGTCGCCGGCCTTGATGCCCATCGCCTCGGCCGTCGAGCCCGGCGTCACCAGGAGGACGTTGGTGGGCTGCTCGCCGTTACTGCGGAACGACACGCCGAACGTGGGGTGGAGCGGGTAGGTCTCGGTCGGCACACCCCACACGATGTCGCCGACCGACGCACGTACTGACGTCGGCGAGGCCGGCGACGTCGCGACGGGCATCACCGTCGCCACGCGCCTGTCGGTGTAGGCCGCGGCCTGTCGGGCGATGCCAAGGTTGTAGGCGACATGCCCGCTGCCCACCAGCACCACGACAACGGCCTTCGGATCGGGCGTGCTCTTCGCCAGTTCGACGGCATGGAACGCCATCGTTGCATCCCACGCACACTGCGCGTCGATCATGCGCTGGAGCGTGTCGGCCGGCATGCCCGAGCCGTGTGAACTCCCGCCGCCGATGAACGCGGTGAACATCTGCTTGTGTTCGTCGTGCGTCGTGTCGATCGTCGGTGCCAGCCTGCCGCGCTCCATCCCGCCGATGCTCGTGAGGCCGCGACGACCGACCATCGAGATGATGGCGCGCGGCGCGTTGATCCCGCGCAGCGACAGCCGATGCTGTTTCGCGAGCTGGAAAATCTCCCTGTAGTACCCCCAGGGATAGCCCCAGTAGTCGTACCAGCCTGATTCACGCAGGAGCGCCGCCTCGTCGATGCCGCCACGCATCCAGCGATCGAACGGTGCGGTGGGCGCGTCGTCGGGGAACATCTCCAGGCCGATTGTCACCTTGCGACCGGCACGCTGCAGCGCCGCGATCACGGCCGCCTGCACGCGGTGCGATTCCGCCGACGTGTGCGACTCTCCGACGAGCACGATGGCGGCGTCGGCCAATGCGGCCACCGCCTCGTCGGGCGACACGTCGACGCCCTTGTGCGTGTCGTGAATCTGATCGACGCCCAGCGCGATCGAGCGCGCCTTGCGCGCGGGATCGCCGATCTCGAGGTCGAGGGGGCCACGCGACTGCGCGGACGCCGACGACGCCACGAGCACGATCGTCGAGAGAACCAGGGACGTTCGTCGCCGCATCGTCATCGCCGTTCCGCCCCCTCGACGACGGCCAGCACGTCGGCCGCGTGCGCGTCGACTTTCACGCCGTCCCAGCGCCGCGCCACCGTGCCATCAGGCGCGACGAGATACGTGGTCCGCGCGATGCCCATGAACGTCCTTCCATAGAGGCGCTTCTCCTGCCACACGCCGTACCGCTCGCACACGGCGTGATCCTCGTCGGCGAGGAGGGGATACGCAAGTCCGTGCCGGCGCGCGAACGTCGCCTTGCTCGCCGTGTCGAGGATGCTGATGCCGAACACCACCGCACCCGCGCGCGAGAAGTCGGGTAGCGCGTCCTGGAATCCGCACGCTTCCGTGGTACACCCCGGCGTGGCGTCCTTCGGATAGAAGAAGAGCACCACCGGCTGGCCTGCGCAATCGGCAAGCGCGCGGACGACACCATCCTGATCCGGGAGCGCGAACTGTGGCGC
Organism: Acidobacteriota bacterium; assembly: GCA_020845575.1. Classification (NCBI taxonomy): domain Bacteria; kingdom Pseudomonadati; phylum Acidobacteriota; species Acidobacteriota bacterium. Next base: position 6,075 of record JADLFL010000014.1, read on the forward strand.
CTTCGCGCCTGGTTCGAGAAGAGCCATGGCCCTACAGGCTACCTGAACCGGCGTCCGGCGTCTCCGGCGGTTTACACTGGTCCGGATGACCGTTGGTCCAGAGCCGTCCCGGTGGCACGCGTAGCCGTGCCGGCAGGCCCGAGGCAGTGCGGCGCCGCGCCGCGCGAGGGGCATACCTACACCGGCGACATCCGACTCGCCGAGGGCTTCCATTCGGAGGTGCTCGGCAACAGCCGAGACGTCCTGATCTACCTGCCGCCGGGGTACGACGACGAACCCGAGCGCCGCTATCCGGTGCTCTACCTGCACGACGGACAGAACGTGTTCGACGCGAGTACGGCGTTTGCCGGCGTCTCGTGGGCCGTGGACGAGACGGCCGAGCGGCTCATACGCGAAAAGGCGATCGCGCCGGTCATCATCGTCGCCATCAATCACGCCGGAACCGCCAGGGCCGACGAGTTCGCGCCGACGCGCGACGCCCACCGCGACGCCGGCGGCCGGGCAGACCGCTACGCGCGCTTCCTCGTCGACGAGCTCAAACCGTACATCGATCGCACGTTCCGTACGCGGCCGGATGCGGTAGACACCGCGCTCGGCGGGTCGTCGCTCGGCGGCCTCGTCACGCTGCACATGGGCCTCGAGTATCCGCACGTGTTCGGTGGGCTGGCGGTGCTGTCCCCGTCGATCTGGTGGGACCGTCGCGCGATCCTCGAGCGGTTCGCCAGACTCGAGACGCACCTGCCATGGCGGATCTGGCTCGACGTCGGCACTGCCGAAGGGCGCGACACGCTGCGTAACGCACGCGCGCTGAAAGCCCTGCTACTGGAGAAGGGCTGGGCGGACGGCGATGATCTGCGGTACGTCGAAGCGCGCGGGGCGCCGCACAGCGAGGCGGCATGGGCGGCGCGGATCGGACCGATTCTGGAGTATCTGTTCCCCGCGAAGCCGCGCACGCGACGGCGGCGTTCACCGGCCACACGACCAGGGTTGCGCGGCCGCGTCGGGTCACCGTGGTGACGCCTCAGGGCTTCTGCCGTGATTTCTCGAGCGCCTGCACCTCGGCCTCGACCTGGGCCTTCGCCTTCTGCTCCTCGCGCTTGCGGAAGGCGTTCCTGATCGCGCCGATCGTGTTCCCCCCGACGGGGACGCCCACGGGGTAGAGCTGCGCGCGATGCTGGCGCGGGATCATGATCGACTGCATCTCGTAGTGGTAGATCGGGTACCACGGACGCACGTACCCCGGCGTCGCCGTCGTCTGGTCGTACAGCCAGCCGAAGTCGTAGTCGATGTCGTCGCGGGTTTCCTCGACGCGCACCGTGTAGTCGGCACGCACGGGGCCGAGCAGGATCGACTCTACGGGCTGCGCCGCGAACTGCCGGCGGATGCGGTCCAGGTCGGCGTCCGAGCGAGCCGCCGGCTGCCGGGCCATCGCAGGGGAGGTGCCAAGGGCGACACCCAGCAGCAGGACCGTGGCGATGAACGGTCGGTACGGCGGCATGTTCATAGGACGTTGTCACGACGGCACCGGCCTGTCACCGATACCGCCTCATTCGATCGCGACGTTGGGGCGGGACGTACCGAGTCGGCGCGTCAGGACTGCAGGAGCAGGAAGCCCGGATCCTCGATGAACTCCTTCACCTTCACGAGGAACTGCACGGCTTCGAGCCCGTCCACGATGCGGTGATCGTAGGAGAGCGCAAGGTACATCATCGGTCTGATGACGACCTGTCCCTTGATGGCCACGGGGCGGTCCTCGATCTTGTGCAGGCCGAGGATGCCCACCTGCGGCGGATTCAGGATCGGCGTACTGAGCAGCGACCCGAACACGCCGCCGTTGGTGATCGTGAACGATCCGCCCCTGAGATCCTCGAGCGTGAGCGTGTTGTTCTTCGCGCGCGCGGCGAAATCCCTGATGGCGAGCTCGATGTCGGCGAACCCGAGCTGTTCGGCCGACCTGATGACAGGGACGACCAGGCCCTGTTCGGCGCCGACGGCAATCCCGACGTCGTAGTAGTGCTTCAGCACCATCTCCTCGCCCTGGATCTCGGCGTTGAGACGGGGAAACGCCTGGAGCGCCGCCACCGACGCCTTGACGAAGAACGACGCGATGCCGATGCCCACGCCGTAGCGCTTGGCGAACTGCTCCTTGCGCCGTTCGCGCAGCGCCATCAGCTCGGTCATGTCCACCTCGTTGAAGGTGGTGAGCATGGCCGCCGTGCGCTGGGCCTCGACGAGGTTGCGCGCGATTGTGAGTCGCCGCTTCGACATCCGCACGCGTTCTTCCGTGCGACTGCCCGGAACGAGGGCCGGACGCGTGGGCGGCGGTTGGGCGGCAGCCGGCTTGGCCGCAGCGGGTGCTGACGCCGGTGCGGCAGCGGGTCGCGCAGCGGCTTCCACGTCACGACGCATCACGCGTCCGGCATCGCCGGTGCCCTGCACTTGCGCCACGTCCACCTGATGGACCTCGGCAGCCTTGCGCGCGGCTGGCGTGCTGCGAGGACCATCAGCGACAGGAGCCGCGGCAGGCGCTGGCGCGCTCGCGGCGGGCTCGGGTGCCGCGGCGGCAGGCGTGGACGTCGCAGCGGCACCCACCTCGATCAGAGCGAGCTGTTGGCCGACCTTCACGTCTTCGCCCTCCTGACGGAGGATCTTCGCGAGCACGCCCGCCTGATCGGCGTTCACTTCGAGGTCGATCTTCTCGGTCTCGAGCTCGACGAGCGCGTCGCCCACGCCCACGGCCTCGCCTTCTTTCTTGAGCCAGCGCGCCACGCGCGCCTCGATCACCGACTCACCGAGCTGCGGAACCACCACCTGTGCCGCCATGTGCGTTCTATGCCTTTGCCTTGGCCCGCGCGCGTGACGCACGTGGGGTGGGAGCGGTGGGAGCGTACGCCTCGGCCACCAGCAACTTCTGGTTGATCATGTGCCACGTCAGCGAGCCCTCCGATGGGCTCGCGCTGCGTGGACGTCCGAGATACCGCACCGGAAGCCTGCCGTCCAGCAGTTCCTCGAAGGCAGGCCGGAAGAAGTCCCAGGCCCCCATGTTGAGCGGTTCTTCCTGCAGCCAGACGACCTCTTCCGCATTCGGGTAGCCGGCGACGACGGTGCTGACCGCGTCGGCGGGGAAGGGGTACAGCTGTTCGATCCGGCAGATGGCCGTGTGGCGATCCGTCTGGCGGGCGTCCGCCGACACGAGATCGACGTACACCTTGCCGCTGCAGAACAGCACGCGCGTGACCTCACGCGCCCGCGCCCGCGCGTCGTCATCGTCGATGACAGGACGCCAGGCGCCTTCCTCGAACTCGCGCGGCGAGGACGCCACGAGCGGATGTCGCAGCAGGCTCTTCGGCGTGAGCACGACGAGGGGCAGCGGATCGGTCGTGAGCAGGAGCGCCTGGCGACGGAGAAGGTGGAAGTACTGGGCGGCCGTTGTGCAGTTGGCCAGGCGCAGGTTGATGTCCGCCGCGGCGCCGAGGAAGCGCTCCGGGCGCGCGCTCGAATGCTCGGGGCCCTGGCCTTCGTAGCCATGCGGGAGGAGCAGGACCAGCGACGGCGTCTGCCCCCACTTGGCGCGGGCCGACGTCACGAACTGATCGAGCATCACCTGCGCGCCGTTGATGAAATCGCCGTACTGCGCTTCCCAGATCACGAGGCGATCGGGCGCCTGCACGTTGTAGCCGTACTCGAAGCCGATCGTCGCGTTCTCGCTGAGCGGGCTGTTGTGAATCTCGAAGCTCGCCCGTGCCTGCGGCAGCCGTTGCAGCGGGATGTCGAGGGCACCGGTGTCCTGGTCGCGGAACGCCGCGTGCCTGTGGCTGAACGTGCCGCGCTGCACGTCCTCGCCCGTGAGGCGGATCGGAATCCCGTCTGCGAGGATGCTCGCGTACGCCAGTTCCTCGGCCGTGGCCCAGTCCACCGATCGCTCGTCGAGGTTGTCGAACACCACCTTGCGCCGCTCGCGTCCGCGATCCAGCTTGCGATGTCCGACGAACCCGTCGGGCCGCGTCAGCAGCGCGTCGTTCATCTCGCGCAGGTGCGCCACGCTCACGGTCGTGCGCACCTGGCGCGCGGCACCAGCGGGCGGCGGCTCCGGAATCGGATTGACGATGTCTTCTTCGGGCTTGAGTTGCGCGTAGATGTCTTCGAGCGCCTTCATGCGCGCGTCGACCATCGCCTGCGCCAGACCGGGACGTCCGGTCGACGCTTCCACGTGAGCCGCCCATTGCTCGCGGACCGTCGGGTGCGCGGCAATCTTCTGGTACATGAGCGGTTGCGTGAAGCCCGGCTCGTCGCCCTCGTTGTGCCCGTAGCGGCGATACCCCACCAGATCGATCAGGAAGTCGCGCTGGAAGCGCTCGCGATACGCCCACGCGATCCGGGCGGCCTCGATGCAGGCGATCGGATCGTCGGCGTTCACGTGGATGATCGGGATCTTGAACCCGCGCGCCAGGCCGCTCGCGTACGACGTCGAGTACGACTCGGCGGAGACGGCCGTGAACCCGAGCTGGTTGTTCGCGATGATGTGGATCGTGCCGCCGGCGGTGTAGCCGTCCAGGCGCGACAGGTTCAGCGTCTCGGCCACGATGCCCTGGCCGGGAAACGCCGCATCGCCGTGAATCAGGACCGGCAGCGTGAGGTGCGGATTGAACACCGGGGCGCCGGGACGGCCCGCGTCGGTCCCTGCGGCGCGCGCCATGCCCGCCACCACGGGATTCACGAACTCCAGGTGGCTCGGGTTCGGTGCCATCGACACCTGCGTGTCGGCGTCGAACTGCCGCAGCGCGCCCGCGTGATACTTCACGTCGCCCGTCCAGCCGAGGTCGATGCGGTAGCCGGTGCGCGTCTGCACCGGGTCCTTGAACTCGGCCAGGATCTGCGCGTACGGCTTGCCGAGCACGTGCGTGAGCACGTTCAGGCGACCGCGATGCGCCATGCCGATGAGCACGTGCTGCAGACCGCCCTGGTCGCCTCCGTGGATGATCGTGTCGAGGACCGGCACGAGCATGTCGAGGCCTTCGACCGAGAACCGCGTCTTGCCCTGGAACGTGCGGTGCAGGAAACGCTCGAACGTCTCGACCTGCGTGATGCGGTCGAGCAGCGCCACCTCGTCGAGCGGGGTCATGGGTGGCCGGAATCGTCGCGTCTCGACGGCCAGGCGCAGCCATTCCCGCTCTTCGGGCACGTACACCTGCGCGAAGTCGAATCCCGTGCGCGTGCAGTACGCCGCGCGCAGGGCCGCCATCGCCGTCGCGGCGTCTGGCAGACCTTCGGCCAGCGGACCGCCGACCACGCTGGCCGGCATGCGGCGCATCTCGTCCTCCGAGGTGCCGTGCGCTTCAGGCGCCAGCGCGGGGTCGCCTGTCGGACGCGAGCCGAGGGGATCGATCTGGGCGGCGAGATGGCCGTACCGGCGAATCCACTCGGCCAGCGTCGCCGCGCCCACGACCGCGCGGGTGTCGCCCGGTGAGACGGCACCGCCTGCGGGAGTGGGTGTTTCCTCAGGGGGCGTCCACTGCTCGAAGTAGGCGCGCGTCTGCGCGTCGACTGCCGTGGGGTCCTGCCGGTAGCGATCGTAGAGTTCGAGGACGTACCCGGCGTTCAGACCCTGGAACTCGCTCCATCCAGCCATACGAAGTTCAGATTCTAGTCGATCCTCGTCGACGACGAGGGCGTGCCCTGCCCCTCGCGCGCGTCGCGCCAGCGGTGCAGGGGCAGTGACAGGAGGACGTAGCGTCGTCGCAGGGCGAGGACCTCGCCGGCGTACGACGCACGCGGAATCTCGCCGGCGCGCAGGCGCGCCCTGAGGCGGCGAATCTCGAAGCGATAGAGATCGTTGACCTGGTCGTGCAGGAGCAGGGCAGGCGTCTCTGCCGTGGGCCTCAGGCCATGACCCGCGAGGGCGTCGAGCACGTGCGGCGGGAAGGGCACATCCATGCCGTCGGCTCGCGCTAGAACGCGAAGTAGATGAAGTCGAGCGACGTGCGGCTGCGCAGCACGAGGATCGTCGCAAACAGGAGGCCCACCGTCAGCGCCTGCCAGACGACGGTGCGCGTGGGCACGTCCGCCTCGTGCTGGGCTGGCCTGTCCGTGTAGGACCGGCCCTGCCAGACCGTCCACAGGCTGTGGACCCACAGCGGCGCGGAGAACGTGAGGGCGATGAGGAACAGGTAGAGGCCTGCCTGGCGCTCGGCCAGCGGTGCGGTGCCCGGAACGAGCGTGAGATCGCGCCACAGCATGGCGGCGTCGCCCTCGCGGAACATCAGCCATCCGATGTGGACGAGCACGAACATCAGCGCCCACTGCGGCAGCACGCGCCAGAGCGGCAGGCGATGTCGGCCCGGGTGGCGCCCCACGCCGCGCACCGCCCCCCACAGACGCTCGACCACGAGCATCACGCCGTGGAAGGCGCCCCATGCGACGAAATTCCACGCCGCGCCGTGCCACAGCCCCGACACGACGAACGTGATCATCACGTTGATCAGTGTGCGCGGCAGTCCGTGACGCGATCCGCCCAGTGGGATGTAGAGGTAGTCGCGGAACCACGACGACAGCGAGATGTGCCAGCGCCGCCAGAAGTCCGACGGCGAGACGGCCAGGTACGGGTGATCGAAGTTCTTCATCAGATCGAACCCGAGCCAGCGCGCACTGCCGCGCGCGATGTCCGTGTAGGCGGAGAAGTCAGCGTAAATCTGCACGCCGAACGCGAAGACGCCTGCCCACAGCATCTCGAAGCCCGGATCCTTCATCGAGAAGACGCGGTTGGCGATGACGCCCACGTTGTCTGCGATTACCAGCTTCTTGAAGAGGCCCCACATCATCAGCACCGTCGCGTCGCGCGCGACGACGAGATTGAAGACGCGGGGCGTCACCACGCGCGGCAGGAGCGCCGACGCGCGTTCGATCGGGCCGGCGACCAACTGCGGGAACAACGCCACGAACAGCGCGAAGTCGAGCAACGGACGGCACGCGCGCATGCGGCCGCGATAGACGTCGATCGTGTAGGAGAGACTCTGGAACGTGTAGAACGAGATGCCTACGGGCAGCACGATCTGCAGGACCGGCAGCGACGCCTCGACGCCAAGGGCGGCAAGGCCCGCCTGCACGCTCTCGATGAAGAAGTTGAAGTACTTGAAGAACCCGAGGACCGAGAGGTTCGAGATCAGGCTGAGGACCAGCCACCACTTGCGTGTCGCCCGCACGTCTGCCGGGGGATTGGCATAGGCCTCATCGTCCATCGACGGGTCTGGATCCATCCGCAGGCCGGCGAACCAGTCGACGAGCGTGGTACCGGCCAGCAGCGCGCAGAACCACGGCTCGAACCAGCCGTAGAACACATAGCTCGCCACGAGCAGGACCCGGTTCTGCGCCACGTGCGACAGCCGCCAGTAGACGGCCGTCACCACGATGAAGAAGACCACGAAGTCCAGGCTGTGGAACGTCATCTGAACAGCCTGTTCAGGTTGACGCGGAACTGGCGCGTGTAGCGCTGCCTGTGCGCGCGGGCGATGTGATCGCCGTCCTCGTACATGGCCAGCGTCTGCATCTGATCGCCGGTGTCGTCATGGAACGACATGCCCTGCTGCTCGACATACGCGCGGAAGTCGCGCATGTAGGCCTGCATGCGCGGCGACTGCTCCGGTGCCCTGTTGCCCACGGGCCGCCGCTGCACGCGCACGAAGCACACGTGAAGCCCGTGCTGTTTCGCGAGATCGACGATGAGCGGCAGCACCGAACTCGGCATGGTGCGCCCGAAGTCGGCCTCGGCATCTTCGGCCGCCTGCAGGTCGGCCGCCGCCATCGGCCGAAGACGCTCGAGACCCATGATCTCGAAGTTCATGGTGTCGAGGAACTGGCGGCGGGCGGGCTCGTCAGGCGTCCAGAGTCGCGTCGGCCAGTCGTACAACTGCCGCTCGACCCACGCGTTGGCGCGCTCCACGTCATAGACCCTGTTGATCGTGTCGTGGACGCGGTACCACGGTCCCTGCACGCGCGCGGCGATCGCGTCGTTGAGCGCCGGCTCCGTCTCGTGCGCCACCTCGTCGAGCGACCAGCGGAACGGACCGGTCAGTCGAAAGAGCGGGTCGGTCATGTTCAGGTCGCGAAAGAAGAAGAACGTGACCTTCGGCCGCTCGCCGCTCGCAACGAGATAGTTCTTGAAGCTCAGATACCAGTACGCCGATCCGGTGCCCGCGCGCGCGAGCATCGCCACGTCCTGCCCGACGAGGCCAGCCAGGTACCCGGCGTCGATGCGCGTACCGAGCATCGAGTCGCCGATGAAGACGTACGACGGATGGAGCCGCTGGAGGTCGTCGATGGCCCCCGGGCGGAACGGGATGCGCTCCCGCGAGGCCTCGAGCGCCGGGAGGTAACTGGGCTGGACGGCACGCGTCGACAGCCAGACCATCGCCGGCCGCCAGAGCAGCGGGATGGCCGCCGCCACCGCCAGGATGGCCACGAGGCGCACCACGCCGCGCCACGACCAGTCGGCGGGCGGCGTGCGGGGCGCGTGGTGCGAAGGGGGCGTGTGCAGGCGTGAATCGGACACGTACGGCCGGAGCAGTATAGACCGAGGCGGGGAACGCCGGAGCGCGTTCCCCGGCGGTTCAGGGCTTCGCGCCGACGCGCATGCGGAGTTCGAGCACGACCTGCCGTCGCATCACGTCTCCGAAGATGTGCTGCTGGATTTCCTGATCGAAGAGGTTGATCACCTTCAGCGACGCCGTCAGCGCGTCGCTGAGCCGGTAGCCGAACGTGCCGTTGACGAGCGTGAAGCCGTCGGTAGTGCCGTGATAGCGCGAGTCGAGCACGTCCTGCCAGAACGCCTCCGTGGCGTGGCTCACCGACAGCGTGCCGAGCACGCGCGGGCCCGAGTAGGTACCACCCACGTTCAGGCGATGCCGCGAGGGCAGGTTCAACTCGGAGATGTCGAACCCGCGCGGTTCCGGCGTCGGCTGGAACGAGTAGTTGGCAAACCCCGTCACGGTGCGCGCGATGTCGGCGTCGACGCCGAGCTCGACGCCCTTCTGACGGACCTTGCCGAAGTTCTGGTACGTGAACGAGGCGGGCAGGCCGTTGCCCGGACCGAACCGGCCCGACTGGAGGATCAGCTCGAGGGCCGCGGCCGGCAGCGGCCCCCCGGGCGGCGGCGTCGTGGCGCGGTACGAGCCGTTCTGCGTGAAGAAGATCGCGTTGCGGCTGTCGTTGACGTAGAACGCCGCGCTGACGGTGGCCCGGTTGCCGATCACGCCCGAGTAGCCGATTTCGTACGCGTCGAGCGACTCCTCGGAGAGGTCCTCGTTGCCGATGGCGGCGACGGGGAAGTTGTACAGACGGCCGGTGAGCGCGGGGTTCAGCGCACCGAGATCGAGTTGGTTGACCAGCGCGGTGTCGAGGAAGTTGTTCACCAGCGACGGGGCCCTGTACGCGCGGTTGTACGACACGCGCACCGTCTGCGCCGGCGACGGCTTGAACATGAGCGTCGTGCGCGGCGAGAACACCGGCGCGTCGAGGACGGAGAAGGCGTCGACGCGGCCACCAACCACCCAGCGCCAGCGCGGCGCGAGGAAGATCTCATCCTGCAGGTACACGCCGCCTTCGGTCCGGGCGTCGCCACGCGGCGCCAGCGACAGGTCGAACGCATTGTACCGGAAGTTGCCGCCCATGCTGAACACGTGACGGCTCTTCCACGTCGCCACGTGACCGGCTTCGACGTCGAACGTCGTGTTGCGGAACACGAACGGAATCGGCCTGCCGTCGAGTCCCACCGCCAGCAGGTTCGTGGCGTTGCCGTCGAGGCGATTGATGAACGTGTTGATGCGCGTCGCCCCGCGCGAGTAGTTCACCTTGCCGTACGCCAGGTACGTGCCGCGATCGATGTCGAACGGCCCGATCCCTGTGTGGATCATGCCCTCGGTGCCGGAGAACCCGCCCTGCACGACCACCTTCTGGCGGCCATCGGGATGGTCGTAGTCGAGACGCGCGTCGAACTTCGGCTGTCGCGTGCCGGAGTTGGCAAAGCCCGGATAGAGCGTCCCCGTGTCGTTGGGGATCGGCCCATTCGGCCGCGCCATGGCGTCCTGCTGATAGAACCCGGCAGACACCTTGTAGGCCCAGCGATCGTCGATGGCGGCCGCGTGGCTTGCCGTCGCGGAGAACAACCCGCCGTTCCTGCGCGTGCCCCCCATCGCGTCGCGCCCGAACAGGCCGGCGCTCAGCGAGAACGACGTTCCCTGCATCTCGCGCGGCGACTTGGTGATGATGTTCACCACGCCGGTGAGCGCGTTGGCGCCCCAGACGGCCGACGCCGGGCCGCGGATGACTTCGATCTGCTTCATCTCCTGCGGGTCGATGGGCAGGAAGTCCCACGCGACGAACCCGAAGAAGTCCTGGTAGATGCTGCGTCCGTCGACCAGTGCGAGCTGCGATGTGGCGAGCGTGCCCGTGGCGGCGCGGGAGGTGAGATTGATGTCGCGCGCGGAGGTCTGCGTGACGTTCAGCCCCGGCACGTTCCGGAGGAGATCGGCGTAGCTGGTGGCGGGGGAGTTCGCGATCGTCCGGCTGTCGATCAGGGTGACGGTGGCGGGCGCGTTGACGAGCGCCTGCTCGACCTTCGACGCACTGACGATCACGCTTTCTTCGTACTTCGGTCGCTCCTGCTCGTCAGCCTCGGCAGGCGGGGGTTGCGGTGGTTGTTGCGCAAAGCCCGGCGTCGAGCACACTCCGCATGTCAGGAGCGTCCAGAGAAGGAAGCCTGTCAATCGACGGTACATGTCGGCTGTTCACACTACGCGGTCGCGGGCCTTTCCGCAACCTGACGTCTCAGACGTCGAGGGCCTCGGCGTCCTCCGCGCGGTCCATGATGAACCGGAACCGCGCCGACGCGTCCTTGCCCATCAGCTCGTTGATCACGCGGTCTGTCACGAGTTGGTCGGCGATGGTGACGCGGAGCAGTCGCCGCGTCTTCGGGTTGAGAGTGGTCTCCCACAGGACCCTGGGCATCATCTCCCCGAGGCCCTTGAACCGCGTGATGTCGGGTTTGGCCCGGCCCGCGGTCTTCTTCACGATCGCGTCCCGCTGCGCATCGTCCTGCGCCCAGAACGTGTCCTTCCCGACGTCGATGCGGTACAGGGGCGGCTGGGCGAGGTACACGCGGCCGCTCGTGATGAGGTGCGGCATGTGCCTGTAGATGAACGTGAGCAGGAGCGTGGAGATGTGGTGGCCGTCGGAGTCGGCGTCGGCCAGCAGGATCACCTTGCCGTAGCGCAGGCGCGCGAGGTCGAACTGCTTGCCCACGCCGCAGCCGAGCGCGGTCACCAGATCGGCGAGTTCCTTGTTCTCGAGTACCTTCGCCGTCGACGCGCCCTCCGTGTTGAGTACCTTGCCGCGCAGCTGCAGGATCGCCTGTCGCACGCGATCGCGCCCCTGCTTGGCCGATCCGCCGGCCGAATCGCCCTCCACGATGAACAGCTCGCTCAACCCTCGATTGGTGGTGGTGCAGTCCGAGAGCTTGCCTGGCAGCGTGAGGCGATGCGTGGTCGCACTCTTGCGTGTGACTTCCTGCTGCGCCGCGCGGCTCGCCTCGCGCGCGCGCGCCGCGAGGATGATGCGCGCCACGATGGCTTCGGCGATCGAGATATTCTGGTTCAGCCAGTGTTCGAGCGCCGGCCTGACGAGGCCGTCGACGGCCGACTGCACCTCCGGGTTGTTGAGGCGATCCTTCGTCTGGCCCTGGAACTGCGGTTCCTCGACGAACACGCTGAGCACGCCCACGAGGCCTTCGCGCAGATCTTCGGCGGTGAGCGTCACGCCGCGCGGGGTGAGTGCGTGCGTCTCGATGAAGTTGCGCAGCGCCTTGCCGAGCCCGGCGCGGAGGCCGTTCTCGTGCGTGCCGCCCGAACCCGTCGGGATGCCATTGACGTAGCTGCGCACGTGCTCGTCGGTGGACTCGGTCCACTGCAGCGCGAGGTCGAGCCGCAGCGCCCCATCGCGCGCGACGACGAAGGGCAGGTCGTGCACGGGCCTGGCGCCACGCTCGGCGACCAGCGTGCGGAGGTAGTCGGCGAGTCCGTCCGCGTGCGCGTAGGTGACCTTCTGCCGCGTGACCTCGTTCTCGAAGGTGATCTTGAGACCGCGATGCAGGTAGCTCGCAACCTCCAGCCGCTGCGCGATCGTATCGGCGTCGAACTCGATGCGCGGGACGATCGTCGCGTCGGGATGGAAGAACACGGTGGTGCCCGTGCCGCGCGCGGGACCAACCTTCGTGATGCCGCCCTGCGGCACGCCCTGGCGGAAGCGCTGTTCCCACTGGAACCCGTCGCGCTTGACCGTCGCGACCAGATCCTTCGACAGCGCGTTGACCACGCTCGCGCCCACGCCGTGCAGGCCGCCCGACGTCTTGTAGTTGCCCTGCTCGAACTTCCCGCCGGCGTGCAGCACCGTGAAGATGACTTCGAGCGCGGTCTTGCGCGTCTTCGGGTGCACGTCCACGGGGATGCCGCGCCCGTCATCGGTGACCGTGATGGAACTCCCGTCGGCATGCAGCGTGACGCCGATCTGGGAGGCGTGTCCGTTCATCGCCTCGTCGATGGCGTTGTCGAGAATCTCCCAGACCAGATGGTGGAGTCCGGCGGCACCGACCCCGCCGATGTACATGCCGGGACGCTTGCGAACGGGCTCGAGGCCCTCGAGAACGGTGATGTCCTTGGCGGTATACGTGCTCATCACTGGCGCTACAAGGCTACACAAAAGCGGCGCGGCGCGCCCCCGGGAATCCCGACGCGCGCCGCGCATGCCGATGGCCGATGGTCGTTCGTGTCGCGCTACTTGATGAACAGCATCTCCCGGTAGGTGGGCAGCGGCCAGTCGTTGGACGGCAGGACGGTCTCCAGCGCGTCGCCCGTGTCGCGCAGGACGTTCATCGCGGGGATGACCTTGTCTCGCATGTACCGCGCGTGCTTCTGCGAGTTGCCGTTGCCTTCGTGCGCGAGCGCCGTGACGAGGGCATCGGTGCGCGTCTTGAGCGCGTCGACCAGCCGCGTGACCTCCACGAGCAGCTTCTTTGCTTCCTTGCTCTGCACACCCGCGGCCTTGCCCGCGGCCACGCTGCCGGCCACCTGCGTGAGATACGTGAGCGCGGCAGGCAGGATGTACCGGTTGGCCATCAGCACCATCGTCTGGGCTTCGATGTTGACGGTCTTGATGTAGGCCTCGAAGTTGATCTCGAGCCGCGCCTCGAGTTCGCGCTTGCTCAGCACCTTGTACGTCTCGAACAGCGTGACCGAGGCCGGCTTGGTGAGCTCGGGCAGCGCATCGACGGTGTTGCGCAGGTTGAGCAGCCCGCGCTTGCCCGCTTCCTTCTGCCAGGCGTCCGAGTAGCCGTTGCCATTGAAGATGATCCGTTTGTGCGCCTTCACCAGCTTCACGAGGAGCTTGCCCACGGCGTCCTCGAGCACGGCGCCCTTCGCCACGGCCTGCTCCAGCTCGGTGGCAACGGCGTCGAGCGACTCGGCCACTGCCACGTTGAGGACGATGTTGGGGAAGGCGATGCTCTGGTTGGACGAAACGGCGCGGAACTCGAACTTGTTGCCCGTGAACGCAAACGGACTCGTGCGGTTGCGATCGCCGGCATCACGCGGCAGCTTGGGCAGCACGTCGACGCCCGTTTCGAGCAGGCCGCCGTGCTCCGCGCTGCGCTTGGCCCCCTTCTCGATCTGCTCGAAGATGCCGGTGAGCATGTCGCCGAGGAAGATCGAGATGATCGCAGGCGGCGCTTCGTTCGCCCCGAGACGATGGTCGTTGCCCGCGCTGGCCACGCTCATGCGCAGCAGGCCCTGGTGCCTGTCGACCGCGCGCAGCACGGCGGCGCAGAAGACGAGGAACTGGACGTTGTCGTGCGGCGTGTCGCCCGGGTTCAGGAGGTTGTTGCCCTCACTGTCGCCCATGCTCCAGTTGACGTGCTTGCCCGATCCGTTCACGCCCGCGAACGGCTTCTCGTGGAGCAGGCAGGCGAGTCCGTGCTTGGGCGCCACGCGCTTGAGCGTCTCCATGACCATCATCTGGTGGTCGGTGGACACATTGGCCTGCTCGAAGATCGGCGCGATCTCGTACTGGCTCGGTGCGACTTCGTTGTGCCGGGTCTTGATGGGCACTCCGATGGCGTAGAGCTCGTCCTCCACTTCGCGCATGCAGGCGAGCACGCGCTCGGGAATCGAGCCGAAGTACTGGTCCTCGAGTTCCTGCCCCTTGGGCGGCTTGGCGCCGAACAGCGTCCTGCCAGCGCCCACCAGATCCGGACGCGCGTAGTAGAAGTGCGCGTCGATGAGGAAGTACTCCTGCTCGGGGCCGCAGGTGGTCATCACGCGGTCCGACGCCGACCCGAACAGCTTCAGGATGCGAACGGCCTGGCGCGACAGCGCTTCGATGGAGCGGAGCAGCGGAGTCTTCTTGTCGAGCGACTCGCCGGTCCAGCTCACGAACGCGCTGGGGATGACGAGCGTCGTGCCCGACGCGGTCTTGTAGATCCACGGCGGACTTGTCGGATCCCACGCCGTGTAGCCGCGCGCCTCGAACGTGGAGCGCATGCCGCCCGACGGGAAGGACGAGGCATCGGGCTCGCCCTTGATGAGTTCCTTGCCGCTGAACTCGGTGACGGCCTTGCCCTCCGGCGTGGGGGCGAGAAACGCGTCGTGCTTCTCGGCGGTGATGCCGGTGAGGGGCTGGAACCAGTGCGTGTAGTGCGTGGCCCCGTGCTCGAGTGCCCAGTCCTTGACGGCTACCGCGACGGCGTCGGCCACCGAGACGTCGAGCGTCTCGCCGCGCGTGATGGTGCGGCGCAGGGCCTTGTACACCGCGCGAGGCAGCTTGATGCGCTGGACGGCGTCACTGAAGACCAGACGGCCGAAGTCGTCGGCGGAGCGAGGAGCGGGGCGAGAGGTCGGACCTGAAACGGCCCAATCCCTGATGGCGCGAATCGCTTCGCGCGACGCAGCTGATCCCATGGATGTCGTGTGCCTCGTGGAGATGAAGACGTTGTCGCTCGGCGCCGGATACGCGTGAACGCGAGGGGAAGTATGCGCCACTCACGGGCTGCTCAGCAAGATCCAGTCAGCGGTTTGCGAAACTTCGAACTTTGCACAACAAAGACTCAAACCCGAACTGGCCGGACGATATCATGCGCCGGTGACGACTCCCTTGACGCCCCGTGAGAAGGCCGCTGAAGATGCCGCGGCGTTCGTGGCCGCACTGCGCACCATGCCGTCTTCGTCCATCGCCATCGAACTCATCGAGCTCGGCGAGCACCTCGAACGCGCCGTGCGCGCCTTCCACATGGAAGCCATCCGGTTCCGCGCCTTCACGATGAGCCGGCTGATCAAGCAGCACCAGGCAGACCTGCCCGCAGAGATCGCGACGCGCATGGACGGGATCCTTCAGGACCTCGAAGCGGCGGGCTTCCAGACCAAATCCGTCTCCGCCTGACCGGAACGGCAATCGGCGGAGCTATCCCACTACCAGGTGTAGACGGTCGTCCACCTTCGCCCTTCGGGCTACGGCGGACAAGTTGTCCGGCAGTCAGTGATCCCCGCCCGCCGGATGGCCTGCCGCGCCGTAGCCTCGGCGGAGGCGGAAATCCGGCGGCTACACCTGCAGGGCAAAGCCCCTAAGGCGGGGGATAGCGATGGTGATACCCGGGGAAGGTTTCGTTGACGGCGGTCCTGTCCGTGCTGCCCGTCAGAGCGGCCACCGCGTCGAGCATGTCGGCCGCGACGTCCCAGCCCGCGGCGTTGGTTTCCTCGTAATGCCCGCGCGCACGCCCTGACGCCTGCCCGTATCGACACGACGCCACGACGGCCTCTCGCGCCCCGCCCTCCGGTAGTGCCGCCAGGGCCTCGGGGTCTTCCGTGATGGCCTTGCACCGCGCACCGGAAACAGCGTCAGTGAAGTCGATGACGCCGGCCGCGTGCAGTCGCGCGCAGGCGTCAGGGGCTGCCGCGGTGTCGGCCACGCACCGCACGCGGAAATCGGCGATCGGCAGTACGTATCCGAGTTCGTCGTTCCCCAGTCCGACAGCCCACTTCCAGCGGCCAGGCAGCATGCGCTTGACGTAACCCGGCGTGCTCATCGACTCGGGCGGCGCGTGCAGCGAGGGCTCCTCATCGGCCCAGCGCGCCGGTGCCGCCCGGATCTCGCGTGGCAAGCCGATCACCAGTTCGCCGGGCACCTCACCCGGCAGGAACGCGATCGTCAGTTCGCCGATTCGCAGCAGGCTCACCGCGCTGTGCAGATGATCGCCCTTCCGGATCGGGCCCACCACCGGATCCTCCTCGCTCTCGCGCCCATCGTCCGGGCACGAGAGCGAGGTCTTTGCACCTGTCGCCGGACAGGCGTACAGATCGCCCGGCATGAAGCCGAGTCCGGGACGCCCACTCGCCGGATCGATGACCGCGAGCTTGCGGAAGCCGATGTGCGACAGGCGGGTGAAGAACGACCGATGGGTGACATCGAATCGTGCCGGCGCGATCGGCACGGCTTCGCCCAGCGCTGCCTCGACGGCCACGCCCAGTTGTTCGCCGATCACGATGGCTTTCCTGAAATTGCGGACCAGGAAGTCGCGGCCTGCCGAGCCCGGTGGCACGGCACTGGCCGGCGGCGTGTAGCCGTTGCCGAGCGGGGCGCGCTCGCCGACCTCCCACACCGGCACGTCGAGCGGTGATGCCATGGCGCCAATCGCGCCGTTCACGTAAAGCACTTCGCCGCCGAGCCGTCGTCCGAGCCAGCGCGCGAGCGCCCCTGGAAAATCGGCCGTCAGGTAGCGGCCCTCGGCACTGCACGTCTCGGCGTTCCAGTCAAGCGTGCGGCACGCGGCGGCAATCCGCTCGCGTGGCGGCGACCAGTTCAGCGTGCTCTCGGGATGGTTCGCCCAGTTCACCACCGTGGCGATGACGCGGCCGTCTGTCGCGCGCGCCTGGAGCACACCGAGCGACGGGTCGAATACCCGCAGGCCCGCGAGGTCGCTGGCGCCGAAGTAGTGCACGCCTTCACCCACGCGGAGTGTTGCGGGCTCCAGGCGTGCCACTGCCTCGCCAACCGCGTCGCGCGCCTGCTCGAGGAAGAAGCGGTACCACTCAGGATTGACGGCAAATGCCGTGTCCGGGCCGTGATGGTTGTGCGTGGCGTGCACGAGTACCTCGACGCGATCGGCGCGGGCATCGGGCAGCACCTCACGCACCATGCGCCGCAACTCTTCGACGTCCTGCCGCAGGATCATGTACACGTCTGCCGACACGACGACAGCAACGCGATCGGCATCTGATCGCTGCAGCGCCAGCGCACGCACCCGAAGGTCGTCGCGCACCCAGTGCGCGTCCGGATTTCCGTTGCCGACGGCAATCGGGCCCTGATCGAACTGTTCGGCGAAGACGCCCGGATCGTCGGCATCGGCGTCGAGTGGAAGTCGCTCCGGAGCCGCATAGCCGTGTCCCGCATCCACGGTAGGCAGCACGGAGCGACTCGACGCGCCGGCGAGCCACCCGACGCTCGGAGGCGGTGCATCACGTGTATCGCACGCCGTCGCGAGGACGCACAGACAGACGAGGGCGAGTCGCATGCGGGGAATCGTATCCCGACGGCAACCGGCAATCGGCAACGCGCAACCGGTTGCGCCGTCAGCTGTCGGTGGGGCCGACGACCTGCGGCGCCGGTGGCACGACGCGGGTGAACGAACCGCGCTGCAGCAATTCGCGGCCCTTGCCGCCGCGTGACGTGACGTCGTACTTGGCCGTACTCACGGTCTGCTCCGCGCCGCGGGATGTCTCGACCACCATCAGGTCACGATCCCCCTTCGACGCGACGAAGCCGAGGAGCCGATCCTTCTTCTCGTCGATCTTGATCAGGATGACGCCGCGGCCCGGCCCGGACAGGACGTTCACCTCTCCGCACGGACACAGCATCGCGCGCGCCTCGCGCGTCGCGGCGATGATCGTCTCGTCGCCGGTGACCTGTGCGACGCCCACGACTTCGACTCCGTCGGGCAGCTTCACGAATTTGCGGCCGGCGCGTGTGCTGGGCTCGATGTACGGTGCGAGGCTGAAGCGCAGCGCATAGCCATCGGACGTCGCCGCGAAGGCGTGTCGCGCGGGTGTCTCGCCCTCGCGTGCGGGCTGCATATCCGGACTCACGCGCTCGTCGAGACTCATCACCGCGATCACACGCTCGCCGTCCTTGAACTTGAACTGCCGCTGCACCGGCTCGCCATAGCCGGTCGACGCGGGGACGTCGATGAACCGGCACGTATAGGCCACGCCGTGCGTGGTGAAGAGCACCAGCGTCGCGCGGGTGCTGCCGCCGACAGCCGCCAGCACCTCGTCGCCTTCACGCAGGCGCGTGGTGGAGAGGTCCTTCACGTCCTTCTGCCGCTTGATCCACCCATCGCGCGAGACGATGACGATGTTGTCTTCGTCGATGATGAAGGCCTCGGCGTCGTACTCGACCAGATCTTCGTCGCTGGCAAACGTCGTGCGCCGGCGGTCGGCGCGCGTATCGCTGTAGACCTTCTGGACCTCGGCGATCTCCTCGCGGACCAGCGCCCAGCGGCCAGCCTCGTCGGCCAGCAGCGCCGCGATCTCCGCCTGTCGCTCGCGCTTGTCGGCCAGCTCACGCTGGATGATCAGGATCTCGAGGCGCGCGAGCCGGTACACCTTCAGTTCGAGGATCGCGTCGGCCTGTTCGGCATCGAGGCCGAACTTCGCGATGATCTTCGTCGCCGCATCGGCCTTGCCGTCGGACGCGCGCACGATCGCCAGGATCGCGTCGAGCGCGTCGAACACCTTCTCGAAGCCTTCGAGGATGTGGACACGCCGCGCGAGCGTCGCTGCTTCGTGCTCGAGACGCCGGCTCACCACGTCCATCCGGAAGTGGAGGAAGTGCCACAGCATCGCCTTGAGGTCGAGGCGCTCGGGTCGGCCGATGTCGTCCTGCTCGGTAGGGATGAGGCACGTGAGGTTCACGCCGAGACTCACCTGCAGCGGCGTGTGCTTGCACAGATACGCCATCACGAGCGCCTCGTCGGCGTCGCGCTTGATCTCGATCTCGACGCGGATGTCGTCGGTGCTCACGTCGCGCACGTCGAGCAGCGGCGGCAGCTTGCGCGACAGGACGATGTCGGCGATGCGCGTGACGAGCTCTGACTTGTCGACGGTGTACGGGATCGCGGTGATCGTGACGACCTTGCTCGACCGGCCGACCTCGCCTGATTCCCACGTGCCGCGCAGGCGGATCGCGCCGCTGCCCGTCCGATAGATCTCCTTCAGTTCGTCCGGCGAATTGAGGATGCGGCCGCCGGTCGGGAAGTCCGGCCCCTTGATGTAGCGGCACAACTGGATCGTCGTGAGCTCGGGGTTGTCGATGAGGCGCAGCAGCGCCGTGCACACCTCGCCCAGGTGGTGCGGCGGCACATTGGTTGCCATGCCCACGGCGATGCCCATCGCGCCGTTGATGAGGAGCGTGGGGACGCGCGACGGCAGCACCACGGGCTCGGTCCGCGTGCCGTCGTAGTTCGGACGGAACGGCACTGTGTCCTGGTCGAGCTCGGTGAGCAGCTCGTCGCTGAGGCGCGCGAGGCGGCACTCGGTGTAGCGCATCGCCGCGGCGCCGTCGCCGTCGAGCGACCCGAAGTTGCCCGAGCCGTCGATCAGCGGATAGCGCAGCGAGAAGGGCTGCGCCATGCGCACGAGCGTCTCGTAGAGCGCGCTGTCGCCGTGCGGATGGTAGTTGCCCATCACGTCGCCCACCACCTTGGCACACTTGCGGTGCTTGGCGTCGGCGGTGAGGTTCTGCTGCCACATCGTGTAGAGGATGCGGCGCTGCACGGGCTTGAGCCCGTCGCGCACGTCGGGCAGCGCGCGCGACGTGATGACCGACAGGGCGTAATTGAGGTAGCGCGCCTGTGCCGCTTCGTGCAGCGCCACGGCGGTCTCGCCCGGGCCCGTCGGCGGAGCCGGCGGCAGGCCGTTGTCGGGCGAGTCAGGGATGTCGAAGAGAGACGGTTCGTCGGACACAGCCCTTCAGCCTACCCGAACGGCGGCGCCAGGACACACCCGCCTTCGCCCCTCGGCGCTACGGCGCGGCGAGCCTTGGCGTGCTACGGCTCTGTCGGGGCGACGCTGGCCATCCAGGTCTTGTAGTCCGTGTACCCGATGTCGGCCTGCCTGGCGCGGGCGCGGGCGACCAGCGCGTCGGCTTGCGCGGCGGGCAGCGGCGGGTGGTCGGCAAGGTGGCTCAGTACGTGCGCCGTGACGGCTTCGGCCCTGTTGCGCGCGCCATCGGCCATGCCGTGCAGCGAGCGTTCCGCGTCCTCGTCCTGCACGCCGAGATAGTGCTCCACGAGATGATGCGCCACGTCCTTGGCGTGATGCTCCGACGCCTTGATGTTGCCGCGCCCCGTCACCACGTTGCCCACGCCGAACACCCCCGGCACCGGCGCATACGCGCCCGTCTCCCAGTTCGCGTAGTCGTAGAACGTGCCCTTGACCGCGATGCCCGGCAGCGGCTCGGGAAGACTTCCGATGGCGCTCACCACGAGCCGGCTGCGCAGTTCGAAGGGCTGGTGGTCCAGCGCCACGGCCTTGCCGTCGCGCATCTCCGTTTCCACGAACCGCACGCCCGCCACCGCATCGTCTTCGATCAGCAGGTCGACGGGCAGCGCCATCGGCCGCATCCGGAACAGGAACTTCTCCTGGGCCTTCGCGAGCATCTTCCGGCGGACCGCTTCGATCTTCAAGAGCTGTTCGGGCGTGGCGTTGGGTGGGGCCGACGCGAGCGGCATGTCCTCGACGCGGCGGCGATAGACGAGCCAGCTGTCCTCGACGCTCAGACTGCGCGGGTCATCGATGCCGTGCGCCTGACAGGTCGCCGGGATGCCCGCGTGCTCGAGGTCGTACATGGACACGTCGATCCCGCGCGCGGCGAGCGCGCGTCCGTACAGTTCGAGCTGGAACACCTTGACGACGTCGATCGACGCCAGGCCGCCGCCGATGCAGATCGCCCCCGGCGGGACGTCGAAGCGTGGTCCGGTGTAGCTGGCTTCCGCCGCGTGATTGAACCAGTAGATGAACGGGTTCTGGTACACGAGCCCGCGTCCCACCCAGCGCTCGGCGTCTGGGACATCGAGCGGACGATCGCGCCACGCGCCGTTGGCCAGCAGAATCGCGCTGAAGCCCCACGTGATCACGTCGTCGAACTGGAGTTCGACGCCGAGACGGGTACGCGGCACGACGTGGACGCCCGGCCTGTCGAGGCGCGCGTCGATGTGCCGGTACTCGAGCAGGCGCTGATCGCGATGCCATCGCGGAAGTCCGTCCTCGATCTTCCCGTACGGACGGACGTTCTGCTCGAAGACCACCACCTCCACGCCGCTGTCGGCGAGGATCGCCGCCGCCGTCGACCCCGCGCTCGCCCCACCGAAGATCGCCACCACGTGCCTGTTCGCGTCGCCCATCGCTTACGTGACCTCCTGTCGCGATGCGCCGGGACTCCTGTGCCCGACGTCCACGACGATGCGTTGCCACTTGCCCTGGCGGAACCGGAAGATCGACAGCAGACAGCGCGTCAGGTGCCCGGCCACGATGGCGCGCCAGATGTCCACGGGTTCGAACGTGCCGGTGCGCTGGAAGATGACACACAACCCCAACGGCACGAACACCTGCGAGACGATCGAGATGTACATGGGACTGCGCGTGTCTCCGGATCCCTGCAGCGCGCCGGTGTAGGCGAGCGCCACGGTGACAAAGAGACCCGAGATCGCGAGGTGTCGCAGCAGGCTGCGCGCGATCGTCCCCGTGGTCGGATCGCTCACGCCGAAGATGCCGAGGAGCGGCCCGGGGATCGTGAGGAAGAGGAGGCCCACGCCGAGCGCGACGCCGAGACCGATGCGCGCGCTCACGTTCACCGCCTGCCACGCCCGATCGAGCCTGCCTGCCCCGAGGTTCTGGCCGACGACGGCGGCCGTCGCGCCCATCAGGCCGACGGACGTGAACGTGATGAGCGAGAACAGCTCCGTGTACGCGATCGCGAACGCCGCCTGCGCGTGCGCGCTCTCTGGCAGCGCGCCGATGAACCGGAGCAGGAACACGCCGCCGATGTTCATCGCCACGCCCTGGAAGCCGGTGGGCAGACCGAACTTGAACAACTGCCTGATGATGGCCCAGTCGGGACGCAGCGCCGTGATGTCGGGCAGGTGGATGGCCGCCGTCGGCGATCGCATCACCATGATGCCGAGCCCGGCCACGATGAGCGACGCGAGGACGGTGCCCATCGCGGCGCCTGTCGCGCCGAACGCGGGGATCGGGCCGGCACCGCGGATCAGCACCACGTTGAACACGATGTTCAGCACGGTGAGCAGGATGCCGAGACGCAGCGGCGTGCGTGGATCCCCTGCCGCGCGGAACGCGCCACCGAGCAGGAAGAACGTCAGCAGGCCGATGCCGCCCACGAACATCAGGCGCAGGAACGGCAGCGCGACGTCGCGCACTTCCTGCGTCGCGTTGACAAACAGCAGGAGTTGCGGCGAGAGCAGGTATCCGACGGGCGCCATGATGCCGCCCGCGAGCACGAACGACACGAGGAAGGCCTGACCGACGGTTCGGTCGACGGCCTCGCGATCGCCGGCGCCCGCAAAGCGCGCTACCAGCACGCCCATGCCCGCATACAGCGAGCTGATGAAAACGATGACGACGAGGAAGATCTGCCCGCTGACGCCGATGGCCGCGTTGGCCGTGTAGCCCACGAAGTGGCCGACCATCGCGTGGTCGATGATCCCCTGCAGGCCGCCCAGCACGTTCTGCAGCATCGTCGGCCAGGCGATGCGCCAGACCGCGCGTCCGAGGGAGCCCTCGATGATCGATCGGTCGAAGTGCGCTGGTCGTGGCGGTGGCGGCATGTCGGCTTCGCGACCGCCCGGCTGCCTCGAGCCAGCGAGGCGCGTGGTGGCAGAACGTCGGGAGGTGCGGGTAGACTACCGTTTCTGTCGCGCGGCCGCCAGCCGTGCCCGTATCCTTCCGGAGAACGCAGTAGCCATGTCCTTGTTCGATCGCTTTCGGCAGCCCAAGTGGAAGCATGCCGACCCGGCCGTCCGGCTCGAGGCGGTCAACGAGCTGGGTGACGACGCGCAGGACGTCCTCGCCACGCTCGCTCGTGAAGATGCCGACGCCGCCGTCCGGCGACGTGCCGTGGCGCGCGTCGAGGACATCGGCGTGCTGGCCGCCGTCGCGCGCGGCGACCTCGATGAGGGCGTGCGTGCCGAGGCGCGCAAGTTCCTCATCGATCTCGCCGGTGACGGCAGCGACGAGTCGTCGGCACTCGCGGCCCTTGCCGGTCTCGACGATGAGCGCGATCTCGCCACCATCGCGAGAACGACAGACGTGGAAGGCATCGGCCTGGCGGCGCTGCGTCGCGTGGCCACGCCGCGCCTCGTCGGCAGCATCGCGGGGCGTGCCACGGGTGGCGGCATCCGTCTGGCGGCGCTCGCGCTGATCGCCGACCCCGCCGAGCGGCTCCTCGTCGCCCTGAACAGCGAGCACAAGGACGTCGCGCTGTCGGCGCTCGAATCGCTGTCGGACGCCGAAGCGCTCGATCAGGTCGCCAATCGCGCGCGCAACAAGCTCGTCGCACGACGGGCACGTACGCGGCTGCGTGAGCAGCAGGAACCCGTCGCGGTGGAGACAACGGCGCCCGTGGGCGAGTTGAGCCGGGAGCGCCTGTGCGAGATGGTGGAAGGCCTGGCGCACGAGTCGCGCGCCGACGCCATCCAGGCGCCGCTCGACGCGGCCATCGACGCGTGGCAACAGCTCGCCGCAACTGTGGATACGACGTCGCCGGTCCTGCAGTCGCGATTCGACGCCGCCGTGGCGGGAGCCCGCGCGCACGTGGAGTCCCTGCGAGCCGCCGTCGCGGCCGCGCAGGCCGAAGCCGATGCGCGTGCGGCCAGGGATGCGCCGCGCGCCGACGTGTGCCAGTCGCTCGAGGACTACGTGGGCGACGACATCGAAGACGCGGTGACGGCGGCGCAGGCGGCATGGGGTGCCCTTGATGCCGAGCACGAACCCGGCACCGACGCCGTGAACCAGCGCTTCCTGGCGGCGATCGCCCGTCAGCGTGCGCGCCTGGCGGCACGGCTCGCCGATGCCGAACGCCACGCGCAACTGGCCACGATCGCTGATGAGGCCGAGCGTCTGTCGAGCGTCGACGACCTGGCAGCCGCGCACAAGCAGTGGGCCGATCTGCTCAGGCGATGGACGGGACTGGCGCAGGACGGCGCGGCTGTCGATCCGGTGCTCGTGTCGCGCGTGAAGGCCGCCGAGAGCGCGATCGCGTCGCGCACCGCGGCCCTGCGCGAACAGGAGGGCGCCACGCGCGCCGCCAATCTCGAACGGGCGCTCACCGCGTGCGACAGGCTCGAAGCCGTTGCCGCGCGGGAGCAGCTGCCGCTCAAGGACGCCGATCAGGCCCGGCGCGACGCACGCACGACGGCCGAGCAGCTCGGGGCGTTGCCGTCGCGCGACGACCAGACGGCCATCGTCGAGCGGCTGAAGAAGGTGCAGGCGCGCCTGATGGATGTGGTGCGGGATCTCCGCAGCACAGACGACTGGAAGCGCTGGGCCAACGCCACCGTGCAGCAGGAGCTGTGCGAGAAGATCGAGGCGCTCGCGCAGGTCGAGGCATTGCCCGACGTCGCCAAGCGCCTGAAGGACCTGCGGCAGGACTGGAAGCAGGCGAGTGCCGGGCCTCGCGGGGCCGAAGGCGATGCGCTGTGGCAGCGCTTCAAGGCGGGCGCCGATGCGGCGCAGGTGCGCGTGGACGGCCACTACGCGCAGCGCGCCGTCGAGGACGCGGCCGTACTCGCCGAGAAGACGCAGCTGGCCGAACAGGCAGAGGCGCTGTCCGAGTCCAGCGAGTGGCTCAAGACCGCCGACGCCCTCAAGGCGCTGCAGCAGCGGTGGAACACGCTGGGGCACGCCACGCGTGGTGAACAGGGGAAGGCCATCACCAACAGGTTCCGCGCGGCGTGCGATCGGTTCTTCACGCGTCGCAAGGAAGACCTCAACCAGCGCAAGGACGTGTGGAGCGCGAATCAGGCGGTGAAGGAAGACCTGATCGCGAAGGCCGAAGCCGTGGCCGAGACCACCGACTGGCAGGCGGGCGTCGAGACGATCAAGGCGCTCCAGGCCGAGTGGAAGGCGAGCGGTCCCGTCAAGCGGCAGAAGTCGGAGCAGTTGTGGCAGAAGTTCCGCGCCGCCTGCGATCGCTTCTTCGACCGCTACAAGAACCGCCACGCGGCGGAGTTCGACAGCCGTCGCGTGACGCGTGAGCAGGCGCTGACCGATTTCGAGTCGCTCGCGTCCGGACAGGACGAGTCCCTCGACGGTGCAACCGCACTCACGCGCGCCGAGCAGGCGTGGCAGGCGTGGCGTGTGGGACCGCCGCTGCCGCGCGACATCGTGACGCCGATGCAGGAACGATTCGCGACGGCGACACAGTTGCTCGTCGATCGCTATCCAGACGCGTTCCGCCGATCGTCGCTCGATCCGGAGGCGACGCGCGCCCGCATGCAGGAGCTGGTGCAGCAGGTGGAACAACTCGGGTCGTCGCCGCAGGCCGCCCCGCAGGCTGCAGTGCAGGCCGCGCCGGCGGCAGCACTCGCCACGATGCTGAAGGAGGCGCTCGCCTCCAACACGATCGGCGGGCGTGTGGACGATCAGACCAAGCGTCGCGCGGCCCAGGAGTCCGTGCGCGTGGCGCGTCAGTCATGGAGCCGGCTCGGCCCCGTGAGCGGAGACGATGTCGCGGAGTTGGAGCGGCGCTTCGCCGTGGCCTGCCGGCGCTTCGACGACCCGCGCGACGACCGCAACGACCGCGGGGGCGAACGTCGCGGCGCCCGTCCGCCACGCGGACCACGCCCACCCGCCCGCGCCTGACCGCCGGGCAGAAGTTTTGCCCGCAACCGCGGGGGCGACGTATGCGTCGCCCCCGCGTCACCGTCCTCCACGCCCGGGCTCGGAGAGCCGCCCTGGCAACGGCCACAGAACGGAAGACCGGCTACTGCTACAGATGGTAGGGCCGGCACTCCGAGCCCGGCCCGTGATACCGCGTCAGCGGGGATCGTTCGGGTCTTCGAGGTAGGTGTAGCCGTGCAGGCCTTCTTCGTAGAAGCGCAGCAGGCGTCCTGACTCGAGGTAGTCGAGACGGCCGGCGCGGACGGCGGCCTCGACGTCCATCCGCATCTTCGCCACCAGGTGCTCGACGTCGAACTCCACGTAGTCGAGCACTTCCTTCACCGTGTCACCCTTGATCACGGCGTCGAGCACCACTTCCTCCTTGTCGTTCAGGCTGACGTGCACCGCATGCGTGTCGCCGAACAGATTGTGGAGGTCGCCCAGGATCTCCTGGTAGGCGCCGACCATGAACACGCCGAGCAGGTACGGCTCGTCCTTGATCGTGTGCAGGGCGAGTGTCTTCTTCACGTCGCGGCGATCGATGAACTGATCGATCTTGCCGTCCGAGTCGCACGTGATGTCGCCGAGCACGGCGTGCTGCGTGGGCCGTTCGCCGAGCCGGTGGATCGGCATGACGGGGAAGAGCTGCCCGATCGCCCAGCTGTCGGGGATCGACTGGAACAGCGAAAAGTTGCAGAAGTACGAATCAGACAGCAGTTCGTCGAGCGATTGGAGATCCTCCGGGACGTGATCGAGTCCGGAGACCAGCTTCTGCAGCTTCACGCAGATGTGCCAGTACAGGTTCTCGGCGTGACACCGCTGCGCGAGCGAGAGATATCCGGCCGAGAACAGGTTCATCGCCATGTCGAGCGCGGCCTGCGCGTCGTGATAGCTCTCGAGGGCGTTGCGCGCGTTGAGGTTACGCAGCGTTTCGATCAGATCGTTGACGGGTTGCTCGAGGTCGTCGCTGACCTCGGTCGGGACGTGCTCCTCGCCGAACTCCGACACACCGAGCACGTTGAAGACGAGCAGGCTGTGGTAGGCCGCGATGGCGCGGCCGCTCTCGGACACGATCGTGGGGTGCGGCACGCCCGTCTCGTCGCACACCTGCTGCAGGTGGTACACCACGTCGTTGGCGTACTCCTGCAGCGTGTAGTTCATGCTCGACTCGAAGTTGGTTTGCGAGCCGTCGTAGTCCACGCCGAGGCCGCCGCCCACGTCCATGTACTCGAGACCGGCACCCGCCTTGGACAGCTCGCAGTAGATGCGCGCCGCCTCGACAAGCGCGCCCTTCACGATCCGGATGTTGGGGATCTGGCTGCCGAGATGGAAGTGGAGCAGCTTGAAGCAGTCCTCCATCCCGCGCGATCGCAGCTCCTCGAAGCCGCGCATGATCTCGGTAACGGTGAGCCCGAACTTCGAGCGATACCCGCCCGAGCTCTGCCAGCGACCGGATCCGCGCGCGGCCAGCTTCACGCGGAACCCGATCTGCGGACGCACGCCCACCTTCTCGGCGTACTCCAGGATCAATCCCAGCTCGGTGTACTTCTCGACGACGGGGATGATGTTGCGCCCGATCTTCTGGGCGAGCATCGCCATCTCGATGAACTCGGCGTCCTTGAAGCCGTTGCAGATGATCGGCGTGTCGTTTGACGCGAGCGCCGCCACGGCCATCAGTTCAGGCTTGCTCCCGGCCTCGATACCGAAGCCATACGGCCGCCCGAACTCCAGCACCTCTTCGACGACCTGTCGCTGCTGATTGACCTTGATCGGATACACGCACGCATAGCGGCCCGTGTACTGGTGCTGCTGGATCGCGGCCTGGAAGGCGCCGTGGATGTCGCCGAGCCTGTGCTGGAGGATGTCCGGGAAGCGCACCAGGATGGGCAGCGTGATGCCGCGCATCTGCAGGCGGTCCATCAACTCCTTCAGATCGATCGCCCGCGATCGTGCCTTCGTCGGGTGGACGAGGACGTGCCCGTTCTCGCCTATCGAGAAGTAGCCGTTGCCCCACCGATCGATGTCGTACAGCTCCGTCGCGTCGGCGACGGTCCAGGCATCAGTGGCGCTGGTGCCCGGCAGGGCACGCGGGGAGACCGTGGTCATCCGGACATGATAGGGCACAGCGCGTCAACGCTGCTTGCGGTATTGCGCTACGCGCACTGCGGCGTCGACGCTGCGCGTCTCCACCCGCGCGTTGACCACCGCCCCCTCGTCGAGCGCCACGCGCGGGGCGGCGATCTGTCCATCGACGCGGGCACCGGCACGGATGTCCACGATCTCGGTCCCGGTCAGCTTGCCGCGCGCCTGACCGCACACGGTGAGGTCCCGCGCCAGGACGTCGGCCTCCACGCGCGCGCCGCTCTCCACACGCACGCAGTGGTTCGGCACCGCGATGTGTCCACGGACCGTCCCGCGGATCTCGAGATCCTCGCCAGTGTCGATGGAGCCGGTGATGAGGAGGGTCGAACCGATCACGGAAGGACGCACGTCAAGGGACGGAAGCGAAGACACGACAGACATCGTAGCTGAAGGATCAGGAAATCACGCGCAGCTGACGGACGAGTATGCCGAGTGTCCGGTTGTCCACAGGCGGTTGCACGACGGTCCCGACAGACAACGTCAACGTGTTCTCGCCCGCGCGCAACACCTCGACCGGAAGAGCGATGTCGGCCGCGCCTTCCAACTCGGTCCGCAGGACCTGTCCGTTGAGGCGCACCGTCACGGGCTGCGCGCCGGTCGGGAGATGCGCGCCAGTGACGTCGAGCGTCAGCGTGACGGGCATCTGGCGGGCCAGGCGGAAGACCGCAACCGCGTCGGTCCGCGCCGTCCACTGGAACGTCTGTCCGTGTACGCGTTCGGCGCCGTGCCAGCCTTCGGCGGCCCACACCACGATCTCGCGCGCCGTGCGGTCGTCGACAGCGTCGTCGTGGCCGAGGAGCAGCCTGTCGCCGGGCGCGGCCGTGGCGCACACGAGTCGCGTCTCGGGATGGTGGCCGGGAGCCGGAAGCCGGACCAACCACGCGTCCGGCGAGACACCGGCCGTCACGACGACCCGGTGCGCTGACTGGACCACGCGCGGAACCACGCGTACGCGCGTCATCCAGCGCCCCGTGCCCGTCGGCTCGGAGACGCCATCCTCGGCCTGCACCTCTCGCAAGCGCCGCACGTCATCGGCCTGCTGCGTGTCGAACGTGTCGGCGATCCACGTGCCGGCCGACTGCGGCGGTGAGAACCCCGACACCGATACCGCCGGCGGTTCCGCAGACGCCAGGTACAGCACGAGCGGTCGTCGAGACGAGGCACCGACGACAGGTACGCCAAGGCGATGCGCGTGCAACGGCACGTGCGTCCAGCCGAGCGACGCGTCGACGCAGGCCGGCCTGCCGCCGAGCGCCACCTGCCGCCACGCGGCATGCTGCTGGAGGGAGACTGGCAGGCCAGGTGCCGGGGCACCCACCGCGCGCAGGGCCACCGCCCCCGTCCCATCGATAACGGCAAGGGCCGCGTGCCGACTCGAGGCAAGTGTCTGCGGGGGCGTGGCAACCATCGTCCGCCCGGCGTGTGCGTCCACCGCCACCGGCAGCGTGCGCGCGCCAAGGCGATCGCCAGGCTGTCGCGTGAACTCGACGCCGTCGCGGCCCATACGTACGTCGCCGTCCCCATCCGTCCGCGCGATCACGGCCAGCGCGGGCGCGCCGACGAGGCTGTCGCGCTTCACCGACACGCGTGCGGCTGCCGGTGCCGCTTGCGTCCCGAACCACGGGACGGCTTCGGGCGCCACGGCCAGAGCGACGAGTTGATCGGCACGGAGGTCCTGCAATACGGCCGACAATGGCGCAGAGACAGGTCGTTGGTCGGTGTCGTATCCGAGCGACTCGATGCGCGGAATCGTGTCGCCAAGCGCGCGGACCGACACGCCAGCCGCGAGGCAGCCATCGAGCGTCGCGGGACTTGCCGGAATCGGCCGCGCGCGGGCCAGCCGCAGCCGTCGCGTCGTGGTCGCATCGTCACTCGCCACCAGTCCGTCGCGCCATGTCGGGGCCACCGCGCGCGTGACGTGACGCATGCTGCCCGCCCATGGCGTCGGTTCGACCGTCGCGTGCCGCAGGACGGGTATGGCCACGGCCACAATCGCGGCCGTCGCAACGCCGGGTGCGTGTACGCGCGTGCCGTCGCCGGCCAGCAGTCGCGCGAGCCCGAGCCCGAACCACACAGCCCACCACGCCACCAGGACCTGCGCGAACGCGACCGACGGCAGCAGACCAGCCGCCACCGCGCCACCGCCAAGAAGCAGCGTCGCGAGTGTCGGTCCGCGCAGGAGGGCTGTCGCTCCCGCCGCGCGGGCCAGACCCCATGCGGCCACCGCCACGCCGAAGACGTGGACGTCGCCAAGAACGATCGTCGCCGCGCCTCGCAGCGCGAGCCACGGACTGGCGTCGGCGACAAGACCGGGGCGCAGCACGTCGCCAATCGCTGCCAGCCACATGTCCGCATCGAGGCACGCGATCGACTGCCACGCGTAGGCCAGGATGACACCCTGCACGCAGCAGGCCGCGATCAAGACGATCGCGCCGGCGACCACTCGCGCGCGAGTCGACTGCCAGTGCGCAGCCAGCAGCGGGACGAGGCCCCAGGCAGCAGCAGGAGCCAGCAGTATGGCGAGCACGGCGAGTGTTACGCGCCGGCGTGCGGTTCGTGCATCGGTGGTCAGCGCGAGGATGGCCGCCGCGGCGACGAGTGTCGCGAACGCGTCGTGCCCGAGAGCGAGCGAACTCCACACCGATCGCACGGCGGCCAGGCTCAACGCCACGGCAACAGCCACGACGGCAGGCACGCCGACGCGCAACAGCGTCGCGAGCGTGCACGCGGCGATGAGCACGAGCAGGACGGCGCTGGGTGCCGCGAGATCGGGTGTGATCGGTGCGTGGATGTCGAGCAGATCGACGGCGAATGCCGCGGGCGCCAACGCGCGGACATGCGCGAACCATGGTGTGACGCCGTCGGGCCACGCCGCGGGCTGCCGCGTGTCGAGACACCACAATCCGGCCGCCAGCACGAGCAGCAGGGCGATGAACGATCGCACCACGACGGACGACCTGACTGTCGAGAGGGACGGCACGGGATTTCGCGAAACGGACGTGTCTGGAGCTCAGGACCTGTGTTGTACGGCGCGCTGTACGGCGCGCGCGGCCGGACTCGGCTCGCAGCCACGTATAGTAGCCGTCGCGCAGACTCATGACGCCGTCCGACTCCACGCCACCGGTGCACGCGCCATCAGCGATTCGCCAGGGGCCGGAGCCCCTGCCCTCCATCTCGTCTGTCGAATCGGCCTCCATCCCCCGGTTCGAGTCGACCTCCATGCCGTGGCTCGTGCTGGCCGCGCTGCTGGTGACGTGCCGCGCGCTGCCGTACGTCGTGTGGGGCACGCTGGCCTTCGATGCCGATCAGGCGGTGGTCGGCCTGATGGCCAAGCACGTCGCGGAATTCCGGGCGCTGCCTGTCTATCAGTACGGGCTGCCGTACGTCCTGATGGTGACGGCTTACGTGACTGCGCCGTTCATGTGGGTGTTCGGGGCCACGCCTTTCGCGCTCAAGCTGCCGCTGCTGCTGATGAATGTCGGCGTCGGCGTGGCCACGGTGATGGCGATCCGCGCGGCGGGCCTGCGGCCGGCCGTCGCCCTGCTGCTCGCCCTGCCCGTCCTCGTGCCGTCGGCCGTCAGCGGGACGGGGCTGATGGACGCGCTTGGAATGAGCATCGAGCCTGCTGTCTTCGTCCTCGCGCTCTGGTATGCACGCCGCTCACCGCTCGTGTTCGGCATCGTCGCGGCTGTCGGGTTCCACGTGCGCGAGTTCGTGGCGTACGCGGTGCTGGCCGCGGTGGTGGTCGACGTGCTGTCGGGTAACGGCCTGACGCGAACCGCAGCCCGACACTGGACGCGCGCAACGATGGCCGCGCTCGGTACGACGGCACTCATCGCCGGCGTCGCGCGATTCTCGTCGGTTCGCGGGCCCGGCACGTCGACGGCCCTGCTGGTCGACGGCAATCTCTCGACGCTCGGCGCGGCGTTCTGCTTCGTGCCGGCGCAGGCATGGCGCAACGTGATCGACCTCGGCGCCTCGTACCTCGGGTTGCTGTGGGGCCCCGTGCGTGCGCCGCTGTCGGATGCGGCCGTCCAGTCGACGATCTGGCAGGGCAGTGACGGTGCGTGGCCGGTGTTCGCCCTCGCCATGCTCCTGGCCGTGGGCAGCATCGCGTGGCACTGGCGCGCGCTCTGGACCCACCGCTCGTCACCGGTGGTGCGGTTGGGGACGTTCCTCGCGCTCGTGGGTGCGCAGAGCGTGATCGTCTACGCGATCAGCCGCTGCGGCGAGTTGTCGGTACTCACGATCCGCTACGCGCTGCTCGGGATCTTCCTACCCACGGGCGTGGCGCTCGTGGCCTGGGTCGTCTCGCCGGGCCGGATCGTTCGCACGACACTCGGCGGCGCGTTCGTCGGGCTCACGATCCTCAACCTCGTGCCGCACGCGCGGCTCTGGGCCGAGCAGCTCCGTTCGCCGTCGATGTCCAACCGCGCTCAGCTTGGCGCGGCGATGGAGGCGCGAGGACTCCACTACGCGCGGAGCGACTACTGGACGGCGTACTACGTCGCGTTCCTGACACACGAGCGGGTGATCATCGGGTCGGACACACTGTCGCGCGTGGATCTGTACGAGCACGTGCTCGCACGACACGAGGCCGAGGTGGTGCGCATCGCCACGCGTCCCTGTGACGCGGCGCCGCCGATCGTTCCCGGCTACTATGTGTGTCGTCAAGACGGGCCGTGACCGACCTGCCATCCACACATCCTCCCCCTGCCGCGACGCCTGCCTGGCGCGCGTACGTCGACATCGCGCGACCCGACCACTGGTTCAAGAACGGGTTCATGCTGCTCGGCGTGGTGCTGGCCGTCGGCTATCGCCCCGACGCGCTCGATCGCGCGGGTGTGTGGCGCCTGCTGATCGCCGTCGCCGCCACGTGTCTCGTGGCGTCGAGCAACTACGTCCTGAACGAGATCCTCGACGCACCGCGGGATCGCCACCATCCCCTGAAGCGAAACCGCCCCATTCCGTCGGGTCTCGTATCGCCGCCGCTGGCGTATGCCGAATGGGTGCTGTTGGCGATCGCGGGCTTCGGCATCGCCGCGATGGTCAACGGCCCGTTCCTCGCGTCGGCGGTCTGGCTCTGGGTGATGGGAGTGCTGTACAACGTGCCGCCCATCAGGACGAAGGAGTGGCCCTACCTCGACGTGCTGAGCGAGTCGATCAACAACCCGATTCGCCTGGGGCTCGGCTGGTTCGCGCTCATCGACGGCCTCCTGCCGCCCGTGTCGCTCGCGATTGCGTACTGGATGGCGGGCGCGTTCCTGATGGCGGTCAAGCGATACGCGGAGTACCGCCACATCGGCGATCCCGCGGTTGCCGCGGCCTATCGCCGATCGTTCAGGCACTACACCGAGGATCGCCTCCTCGTCTCGATCCTCTTCTACGCCGTGATCGGCGCGCTCTTCGGCGGCATCTTCATCGTCCGCTATCACCTCGAACTGGTGTTCATGGCGCCGCTCGTGGCGGGCCTCTTCGCGTACTACCTGAAGCTCGGCATGCTGCCAGACAGCCCGGCCCAGCGGCCTGAGCAGTTGTATCGTCACAAGGGCTTCACCGCGTACGTGACCGCGTGCCTCGTCGCGTTCGTCGCGCTGCTGTTCACCGAGATGCCGACGCTCTACGCGATGTTCGACATACCACCGACGGGGATGCGGCCGCTGTGGCACATCGGCCCTGCCGCGCAACCATCACGGACATCCATGCCCACGCTCGACGACCTCGCTCACGACTACGTCCGCCAGGTGCTTGCGCTGGGCGTACACGACCCCGATGCGGTTGATGCGTACTACGGCCCCACGGACATCAAGGCCGACGTCACGGCCGCCCAGGCACCGCTTGCCGACGTCTCGCACCGCATCGACACGCTGCGCACCCGCCTCGACGCGTACGTCGCCGACGGGCCCGACCAGATGCGACGGCTGCTGGTGCTGCGGGCGCAGGCACGCGCGCTGGCGATGCGGGCCGCGATCGCGGGTGGCACGCGCGTGTCCTTCGACGAGGAGTCGCGGGCGCTCTACGACGCCACGGCGCCGACGCACGACGCCGCGCACTTCGACGGCCTGCTCGCCGCGCTCGACGCAGTCCTCCCGGGCACTGGCAGCGTGTCTGCGCGCTACCAGGCATTCCGCGAGCGCATGGTGATCCCGCCAGCCGCGCTCGACGCAGTGTTCCGTGCAGCCGTCGATGCCTGCCGCACCAGGACGCGTGCGCACGTCACGCTGCCGGCCGGGGAGTCATTCCGCATCGAGTACGTCACCGACAAGCCGTGGAGCGGCTACAACTGGTATCAGGGGCAGTACCGCAGTGTGATCCAGGTGAACACGGACCTGCCCATCTACATCGACCGCGCGCTCGACCTCGCGTGTCACGAGGGCTATCCCGGCCACCACGTGTACAACGTGCTGCTCGAACAGCATCTCGTCCGGGAACGCGGGTGGGTGGAGTGGTCCGTCTATCCGCTCTTCTCGCCGCAGAGCCTCATCGCCGAAGGCACGGCGAACTTCGGGATTCGCGTGGCGTTCAGCGACGCCGACCGCCTCGCATTCGAGCGCGACGTGCTGTATCCGCTGGCCGGGCTCGATCCCGCGCTCGCGGCGAGGTATCAGGAAGTCCAGCGCCTGACGACCGGACTGGCCTACTCCGGAAACGAGGCGGCGCGACAGTACCTCGATGGCACCTTCACCGCCGATCAGGCGATCGCCTGGCTCGAGCGCTACACCCTCATGAGCCGCGAACGCGCGGCGCAGCGCGTGCGGTTCTTCGACAGCTATCGGAGCTACGTCATCAACTACAACCTCGGCGAAGACCTCGTCGAGCGGTACGTGACGCGGCAGGGCGGCATCGCCACGGCACCCGATCGACGATGGGATGTCTTCGTCGATTTGCTGCGCACGCCGCGACTCCCGAGCGAACTCGCCGAAGGCCGTTGATCGTCAGACCTTCGGGCGCGGGACCGACGAGCGGGGCTGCCAGCCTCTCACGTGGCGCGACACCAGGTCGATCAGCAGGGCGCTCGAGACAGGCTTGCGCGCCGAGTCGGTGAAGCCGTGCTGTCGCAACGACGCCTCTCTGTCGTTGCCGCTGCCGGACACCGCAATCACGGGGCCGTCATAGCCCTGCCGGCGTAGAGCCTGCACCGTCACGATCCCGTCCTGGCCAGGGAGATCGAGATCCATCACGACGGCGTCTGGCCACAGCCGCAGGGTCTCGGTCACGGCGTCGGCTCCGTTGTTCACGGTCTCCACGCGCGCACCCGCAGACGCAAGGACTACCGCGAACAACTGCTGGATGTCTTCCACGTCGTCGCAGACCAGCACGAGTGGGCCTGCCTCGTCGATGGCATCGGGGAAAGGCTCGCTCACACCATCGATGCCTGGTGGCGCATCGACCACACGTGTCGGCAGCGTGAATGTGAAGCAACTGCCGCGCCCTTCGGTGGACACGGCGACGAGGTCACCGCCCATCAGGCGCGCCAGGCGACGCGACACGCTCAGGCCGAGCCCTGTTCCACCAGCGCGAATCGCACGCGGATCGCCGAGCTCGAACTCGTCGAACGCGCGCGCGAGGACCGACGGGGTCATGCCGCTGCCCGTGTCCGTCACGCGCACGATCATGGCGCGGGCGTCCCAATCGACGGAGAGGTGGATGCTGCCCGCCTCTGTGAACTTCATCGCATTGGCCAGGAGGTTCAACAGCACCTGCCGCACGCGCAGTGCATCGATGAGCAGGTATGGGGGCACGCCGACCGCGACCTCACCCGACAGCGCGACGCCGTCCTGACGCGGCAGGCCTTCCATCGTCGCGAGCACGTCACTCACGAGCACTCGCACCGCGATGGGTTGCGGAGCGACGCGCGCCCGGCCCACAGACAAGGTGGCGTCGTCCAGCAGGTTGTTCACCAGGTGGAGCAGGTGCGCGCCGTTGCGACTGATGACGCGCGCGTACTCCTCGGTGGCCGAGGGTGTCCTCCCTTCGACGATGAGGCGCCCGAATCCCAGGATGGCCGTCACGGGCGTACGCAGTTCGTGTGCGACGTGGTTGAGGAACTGCGTCTTCAGCTCCGACGCCCGCTCGGCGGCGAGCGTGTCGGCTTCGAGGCGTGCACGTTCCCGCTGCAGGCGTGCGAGATCCGCCAGGCCCAGCATGATGGCCGCCATCGACGCGGCCGCCATCGGCGTGAACATCGCCACGCGCTGCTGCGCCCACGTCAGCAGCGCGAGCGCCACAACCACTGTCACCACCCAGGCGCCCACCATGCCCAGCACCAGCGTGCGCGGGCGATGACTCTCCCTGGCCCTGACCGCCAGGAACACCGCCATGACGACGATCAGCATCACGCCATCGAACGCCCATCGCCGGGATCTGACAACAGCTCCGCCCTCGACAAGCCCTGACGCGAGGCGCAGGAACTCGACACCCGACGTGCTGCCGACCGGCGTTCGCACGGGTTCCTCCAGCAGCAGGGCCGTGGCGCCGATGAACACCCGCTTGCCGTGCACCGTGCCCGCCAGTCCGCCGCCCGCCTGTGGCGCCACCGCCGCGCGCACGAGATCGGCAAACGGGAGTGTCGGCAGCGACGGGAGCCGCCGCGGAAAGTGGAGTTCCACCTGTCCGTCCTCGTCCACGGGTATGGCGTGGCTGCCGATGGTCAGGATCGGTCCGCGCCACGTGCGGCGCGTGCCGACGATGCGGTCCTCGCCAAGCAGGGGCGTGAACGACAGACCGGGATACAGGCGGGTCCCCACCCGCGTGACGACCGGCAGCCGTCGCACGACGCCGTCCTCGTCGGGAACAGCCGTGGCCACACCAACGGTCGCGCGACGCGCGAACTCGGGCCGTGGCTCCACGAGGTCCGACGACGTCCGCGCGGGCGCGTCAGGGTCGATGCGAATCGCGCGCGTCGGCGGGACGTCCTCACGATCGGCTCCGATCTGGAACGGGACCGCTACGGCCGCCAGCGCCACGTTGTCGAGTCCCGCGAGCACGTCGCCGAGTTGCTCGTCGCCCGGGCGAGGGTCGGTGAGGAGCACGTCGAGCGTGACGTGCGCGGCACCAGCCGTGTCGAGATAGCGGAGGACATGTGCCCAGATGTCACGCTGGTACGGCCAGGGACCCAGCAGGGGCTGCAGTGCGGTGATGGACGCATCGTCGAGACCGAACACCACCGTGTCGGTATCGGCCACGTTCGACGCAACCAGTGGGGCGACGCGATCCCACAGCCACGTGTCGACGCGTCTGCCGGGACCCACGAGGTCGACGGCGATCGCGGCAAGGGTCGCCATCGCCGCACATCCGAGCACGACGCGTGTCCTGCGACCGTGGACGGGCATCAACGAGCACCCAGTACCACGCCTGCCGCGCCAGCCGGCACGAGGAGCCACCACCACTTGCTGCGCCGACGCGGCGGATCGACAACGTCGAAGCTCTGGGTCGGCCCGTAGGGCCCGTGGACACCTTCGGCGCTCACCGCGCGCACGCGCACGTGATAGCGGCCAGCTGCCGGTCGCGGCATGGTCAACGTCGGAACATCGACGACGGCGTCGACCAACGTCGTGGCGAACGCCGGATCGGCAGACACCTGCACGGTGTAGCGATCATTACCGAGCCCAGCCGACCACTGAAGGGTCAGTTCTCTGGCGAGCAGTTGCACGGCAGGCGGCGGTCCGGCCGGCGGACGGGCTCGGAGTTCGGCCGGCACGGCGTCGCTCCAGGGGCCTCGCTGTTCGCCCTGCCGCGTGGCGATGCGCCACGCGTACCGGCCCGGAGGAAGGGGCACGGCGATCTCGCTGGTCCTGACGTCGCTCCGTTCGAACACGGGTACGCCGAACGTCGAGTCACCGACCACCTGGACGTCCACACCGGAGGCCTCCGCCGATTGGGTCCACCGAAGGGGCAGCGTGTCACCGTAGACAGGCGCCCCTCCGCCGGCATCGCGGACGATCGGGGGCACGGGGCGCGCATCGATCACCAGCGGATGTCGCGCATCGAGCCCCTCGATCCCGGCGGCGTCGATCGCGCGCACGACCAGCGTGTAGGCCGCGTCCTCGATGTCGGGCCATGAGACGTCGCTTCGCGGGATGCGCGTATCGACGACAGGCGCGCCGCCGTCAGCGGGAACGACGCGAACGCGATACGCGACAGCCCCTGTCGTCGGCGCCCATCGTGCGCGAACGGGCAAGCGGTTCACCGTGAGGATCAGTGACGACAAGTCGGGCGCGGAGAGGAGCGTCGTGGGCGTGAGCGTCGACGCTCCCGGCCCGGCGCGAACACCGAAGCCGGCTCCGACGTCGACGGTCTGCGTCGTGCTGTCGACACCGACGAGGCCCGCGGTGACCTCCGTGACCGTTGTGTCATCGTCGGCGACCGCCACGCGGAAGTCCGTGCCGCGGACCGTGGCGTTGACCAGCGGCGTACGCACCTGGTGACGTTGCTGCGGATGCGTCGCCGGCAACACCGTTGACTCCACGCGTCCGCGCCTGACGTCGAGCAGGGTCCGCTTGACGTTGCCGGCGATCGTGCGGAGTTCCACGAGCGTCACGCGCGCGCGCGCGCCCACGGTCACCTCGGCGCCTGTCGAGAGACGCAGGCGCACGGCGTCGCCGTCGCCTGTGGTAATCGTCGAACCTGGCGGAATCGCCGTGCCGAGCAGCGCCACGGTGGCCTGTCCCGCGCCCTCGACACGAGGCTGCCCCCGCACCCAGAGCACGTCGGCCCGACCGGGCAGTCCACGCAGCAGGGTCACAGGGAAGAGCAAGCTCCGGCCGGGACGCAGCCGCCTGGTATCCCTGACGCGGTTGAGTCGCGCGATCTTCGGCCAGTCGCGGACGTCGGTCATCAACTGCTGCGCAAGGCCGATGAGCGTGTCGCCGCGCACGATCGTATGGGCATAGTGCTCGCCGGGTGTCGCTGGTGGTGTACGCATCGGCGGCGGCTGCGCCTGTACGACTCCACCACCGACGAGGCACACCACGAGAGCGCCGCTCGCCACCCGCATCCGCATCCGGATCGGGGACGCCCGCGTCGTGCGGTTGCATGCCTGTTGGGTCACCACGTGCCGGTCAACGATAGCAGACTCAGGCGAGGTCTCGACGGAAGAGCCTGTCGAAGTTTCCAGCCGCGATCGCCTGCCGATCCACGTCCGGCACGCCCAGTTCGTGAAGGACCGCCAACTGGGTGTCGCGAATCCCCACCTGCCATCCGCGCGGGAAGAACGAGGAGTCGGTCCCGAACAGCAGACGCTCGGGTCCGAGCACGGTGAGGGCCTGGCCGAAGACGTGCCGCAGCGTGAGACCGGGGTTGTACTTCATCCACGCATTGCTGGACGAGGTGTCGACCAGGATGTTGGGACACGCATCGGCCACCATCAGCAGTTCCCGGAAGAAGCCGGCGCCGAAATGCGGAACGATGATCGGCAGCGTCGGATGACGCAGGGCCAGGCCTTGCAGTTCCAGCGGATTGCCGAATCGCGTCTCGAATGCACTGGGCAGACCGAGTGTCCTGCGGATGCCGACCGTCAGGACACCGCAGTGCACGAAGAGCGCAGCACCCGTACTGCCCGCCACCTGCGCTGCCAGCCCCAGCACGCGCGGATCGGACGGCGAGTAGCCGTGCATCGCCGGGAAGAGGCACACGACGCGCATACCGGGCTGCACCAGCGCCCATGCCACGCGCGTCAAGGCACCCTCCTGCGTCGGGTCAACCATGAAGGCTCCGACGAAGCGGTCCGGGTGTCGAGCCACGGCCCGCGCGACCTGTTCCTCCTCACCAGGAACGCTGCCGATGAGCACGGCGCGGCCGACCCCGTGCGCTGTCAACGTCTCCGCCCACCTGTCGGCGAGCGCTTCGGGCGTACCCGGATGGTCCCACCCGACCAGACGCGTGACCTCATGCCCCGGCGCGTTGCCAGGCAGCCCCTTCTGGCGCCCGAGGACGTCGAAGAATCGCGGAGAGAAGAAGTGGCAGTGCGCGTCGTTGACGCGCAACGGCACGGCGCCTGTGGCGCCAATCGACGGAGGCGGGACGATCGTCATCGGAGGCCCTTCACTGGCGAACGGCGGCGGCCGTCGTGGGCAGGCCGCCCGTGTGGATGAAGAGGACGCGCGCACCACGGCGCAGAACACCCGTACCGACCATCTCCACCAACGACGCGACGGCCTTGGCCGTGTACGTCGGATCGAGGAGGTAGCCCTCGTCTTTCGCGAATCGCGCGAGTGCCGCGGTGCTGCCGGTGGTCGGAATGCCGTAGCCCGGCTCGGTCTCCGGTCGGATCCATGCGCAGCGCGCGTGCGACTCCTCGAACGCCATCGGCCACCGATACAGGTCGGCAGCCGCGCGCACGAGTGATTCCGGCGACACGGCCGAGAAGCGTTCCATCGCCGCGCGCGACGAGACCGAGACGGCGTGCACGGTGGCCGGTGCGTCTGCGAGGACAAGCCCCGCCAGGACGCCAGCCGACGTCGACCCGGTGCCGTACGCCACCACCACATCGTCGAAGGGAAACGTTCCGCCGCATTGCGCGAGGATCTCGCGGATGCAGGCCGCGTATCCCGGTACGGACTCGGGCATCGACGCGCCTGGCGGGATCCAGAAGCCGCGCGTCTGCTCGACGAGCGCTGCGCACAGGGTCTTCGATGCCTGCAGATCGACGTCGGAGGGGTTGGCCGTGTCCATCGGCGTGACGTGCACGTGCGCCCCGTAGTGTCTCGTGAGTGCGAGGTTACCTGTTTCGTGCGTGGGCAGCGTGCCGCCGAGCACGACGTGCACGTCGAGGCCCAGGCGCCGTGCCGCCGCGGCGGTCATCATCGTGTGGTTGGAGGTGAGCGGCCCGGCGGTGACCACCGTGGTCGCGCCGGCCTCGATCGCGCGTGCCATGACGAACTCCAGCTTGCGCGCCTTGTTCCCGCCGAGTGCGAGGCCGCTGCACTCATCGCGCTTCATCCACAGGTCGATCCCGAGCGCCGCCGAGAGTCGCCGCAGACGCACGAGCGGCGTTGGCCACGTGCCCAGCGACACGCCCGGAATGGCGTCGAGTGCCGCGCTCAATCTTCCCGTTCGCAATGCCATCAGGCTCCCATCCGTCGTGCCGTCTCTCGAATCCGCACGTGCCACAGTCCCATCAGCACCGTTCCGACCACCAAGAGGCTCACGGCAAGACCGAGCCAGAGCCCGATGACGCCGTACCCGGCCCGGAAGCAGAGATACCAACCGAGCGGCAAGCCGCTGATCCAGTATCCGAACAGGCTCACCAGCATCGGCATCCGCGTCTCGCCAAGCCCGCGCAGCGCGCCAGTCGTCGCGACCTGGAGCCCGTCGAACAACTGGAACGCCGCCGCCACGGCGAGCAGTCGCGTCCCGATCGCGATGACGCCGGCGTCCGACGTGAACAACGTGATGAACGGCGTGGGCATGAGCGCCAGTGTCGCCGCAGACGAGGCCATGAACACCTCGACGACGAGCATGGCGGCCCATCCGGCGCGTCTGGCACCGGCCGCGTCGTACGCGCCGATATGCTGCCCCACCAGCACGGCCGCCGCCGACGACACGCCGAGCGGCACCATGAAGACGACGCTGGCGATGTTCAGCGCGATCTGGTGCGCGGCCAGCGACTCCGGCAGCAACTGACCGGCAAGCGCCGTCGCCGCACTGAACACGCCGACCTCGAACGTGACGTGTGCCGCCGCGGGAAGCCCCAGGGCGAGGAGTCGACGGACGCGCGCCACGGGCAGCGCCCAGGGCATGGTGGCGATGTGCGTCCGCGCGAGCCGCCACACGTCCCACCCGAGCACCACCGCCATGTAGATGCGCGAGACGACCGTCGCCCATGCCGCGCCCTGCACTCCGAGCGCGGGAATCGGCCCGACACCGTGAATGAGCGCGGCGTTGGCCGCGAGGTTGACGATGTTGGCCGAGACGAGCGCGAACGCGACGATGCCGACGCGCGAACGCGCCTGCAGGTAGCGTCGGAACGCGGCATAGACCAGGAGCGGCGGCAGGCTCAGCGACACGATGGGGAAGTAGGCTCTGACGTGTGGCAGCACGTCGGGATGGAATCCCATGTGCGGGAGCAACGCCGACATCGCCCAGGCCATGACGGCGAGCGGGGGGATCGTCAGCGCGGCCAGCCACACGCCGCTCACCAGCCATCTGTCGCACTCGTCGGTGTCGCCGGCGCCGAACGCCTGCGCGACCGTCGTGTCGAGGCCGAGCAGGAGCCCCATGCCGAAGATGCCGATGGCGATGAACAGGCCGCTTCCGATGCCGACGCCGCCGATGGCCGACGCGCCGAGCGGCCCGACCATGATGGTGTCCACCACGCCCATGGCCATCCAGCCGAGTTCGGCCGCCACCACCGGCAACGCGAGGCGAACCACCGGCATGACCGATCCCTGCAGGAAGGCGCGCGCCACGGACATCCGCCCATGATACGGATATCCTCGGGCATGGTCGCTCCCGCGCTGATGCAGGCCGTCGAGATCCGCCAACCGGGTGGGCCCGACGTGCTCGTGCCGACGACGCGTCCCGTTCCGACACCCGCGGCTGGAGACGTGTTGATCCGCGTCGCCGCTGCAGGTGTGAATCGTCCCGACGTGTTCCAGCGTCGCGGACGCTATCCACCGCCTCCGGGTGCGTCGGATCTCCCGGGTCTCGAAGTGGCCGGCAC
This sequence comes from Acidobacteriota bacterium, assembly GCA_020845575.1. Classification (NCBI taxonomy): domain Bacteria; kingdom Pseudomonadati; phylum Acidobacteriota; species Acidobacteriota bacterium. The sequence goes on from JADLFL010000014.1 coordinate 48,861, forward strand.
CGTGGCGGCATGCGGACACGGCGTCACGCGATGGCGTGTGGGCGACGAGGTCTGCGCGCTGCTCTCGGGCGGCGGCTATGCCGAGTACGCCGTCGCGCCCGAGGGGCAGTGTCTGCCGCGACCGGCCGGCCTGAGTCTCGTCGAGGCCGCGGCGTTGCCCGAGACCTGCATGACCGTCTGGACCAACGTCTTCGAACGCGGCAGGCTGCGCGCCGGCGAGTCGTTCCTGGTACACGGCGGCACGAGCGGCATCGGCACAACGGCCATCCAGTTCGCCAGGCAGGCAGGCGCCACCGTGTATGCAACGGCAGGGTCCGACCAGAAGTGCGACGCGTGTGTGGCGCTCGGCGCGACGCGGGCCGTCGCCTACAAGACGACAGATTTCGTCGACGCGATCCGCGAGGCCACGGACGGGCGAGGCGTGGACGTGATCCTCGACATGGTGGGCGGCGACTACGTGGCGCGCAACCTCTCGCTGCTGGCCGAGGACGGGCGGCTCGTGCAGATCGCGGTACTCGGGGGCAGCACGGCCACCATCGACATGTCACTCGTCATGCGGCGGCGCCTCACCGTGACGGGATCCACGCTGCGTCCCCGACCGGTCGAGGAGAAGGCCGGCATCGCCGACGCCCTCGCGCAGACCGTGTGGCCGTGGATCGCCGCCGGCGACGTGCGGCCGATCATCCACGCCGTGTTCCCGCTGGCCGACGCCGCGCGCGCGCACGCGCTGATGGAGTCGAGCGCGCACATCGGCAAGATCGTGCTTACGTGTTGACCGGATCTGGCGTCGCCGCCGTGGTGTCGACCAGTGACTCTCGATCGAGTTCCGCCACCACGCGATCGGCGAGCGCGCGAATCGTGAGCGGTGCGGAGCCTTCGGCCTTGTTGTTGACCAGTACGTAGACCGGTTGTTCGCGTCGAAGGGCCTCGATGATGAGTCGTGTCACGTCGCGCCGGAGCGGCTCGTCGGGGTCGACGATCCTGTTGAACGGCCGGCAATCCTCGCGACGCGTCTCGTAGCGCGTCCCCGGGCGCAACAGGAGACGGATCACGCGATGCGGCGCAGCGTCGAGATCGACTGACGCTGCCTGCTCGCCCGGCCTGGGCATCGCCGACCAGTAGTTGAGCACGTGCACCGCACCCGTCTCGCGCAGTACCGACGCGTACGCGGGCGTGAGCAGCCGGCTGTCGCGGAGCTCCACGGACATGGGGAACGGCGAGGGCACCGACTGAAGGAACGCACCGAGCCGATCGGCGAACGCCTGCGGATCGAGCCGTGCCTCGTGCGGCACAGGAGGAATCTCCAGCACGAACGGCCCCGTATGACCGCGAAAGTGGAGCGCGAACGGCTGGATGACGTCGCGCAGGAAACCGTCGGCGGAGAGAAAGTCCGGATTGGGTACGGCTGTCGCACCGTGAGCGCTGCCGGGTAACACCGGAGAGGCGTACATCGCCGGCACTTTCGCGCAGCATGGGAAGCCTGTGGGCAACTGGCTCGCGTAGCGCTTCAGGTCTTCGTTGGTCAGCGGAGCGTAGTAGCTGCGATCGATGCCGACGGTGCCGAAGAGTGGGTAGCGCGCGTACTCACGAAGGCCATCGCGCGCCAGATCGGTCTGCGCGCGTGGACGCCGATACACGATGCCGGCCCAGCCCGGGAAGCTCCAGCTGCTCGTCCCGAATCTGACGCCGGGCGGAATGCGTTCTCCGAGCGAGCGAACGTCGGCCGGCCAGTCGCTCTCGACGTCGACAGTGCCGTCGTGTCGCGTGCGCGTGGACGGCGTGAAGTCGAAGAGCGAGAGCTGATCGTCGGCTGGCACGTGACCCGGAACCCGCGTCAAGGATACCGTGGTGCGATGAGCATCGCGTCACCGATGGTCGCCACACGCGTGGGCGCCGATGGGCCCGGCGTCAGGCACCTGGTCATGCTGCACGGCATCTACGGGCGCGGGCGCAACTGGCTCGCCGTCGCGCGAACGCTCGTGGAGCAGCGGCCCGACTGGTGCTGCTGGCTGGCCGACCTGCGCCATCACGGCGACGCGCTGCGGAGTGCCGACGCCGGCACGATCGAGCAGATGGCCGAGGACATCGAGACGTGGGGGACTGCCGAAGGCGTGACGCCAGACGCGCTCCTCGGGCATTCCTTCGGCGGCAAGGTGGCGCTCGCGTATGCGCGGCTCGCGCACGCCCGCGCGCTGCAGACATGGGTCATCGACTCGACGCCCGATGCGAAGGCGCCGTCGGGCAGCGCCTGGGCCATGCTCGGTGTCGTGCGCGGCCTGCCCGACAGCTTCGCGTCGAGGCAGGACGCCATCGCGGGGATCGAGGCCGGCGGCTTCGATACCGCCGTCGCGCAATGGATGTCGACCAATCTGGCGCAACGCGACGGCCGCTATCGCTGGACACTCGACTTCGACGTCATGGCGACGCTGCTCGACGCGTTCTTCGCGACGTCGTACTGGGACGTCCTCGACCCGGGCTCGGCCGTGCACGACATCCACGTGCTCAAGGCCACGCGGTCGTCGGTGATCTCGTCTGAGGCTGTCGCGCGCCTGGAACGACTGCAACGGCATCCCGTCGCGGGACATGCCCGCGTACACCTCCACGCGCGTGAAGGCGGGCACTGGATCCATGCGGAGTCGCCGCAGATGGTCGTGTCGCTGCTGGCGGAATCCCTGCCGCGATCCTGAACGGGGTCAGCGCGGCGACTTGGTGACGTCTCGCAGCGTGGCGAAACTGGCCTGCGGCGTGAGATGCACGCCGTGGATCCATGGCTGCGCGACGGCGACGTTCACCTTCGTCCAGAGGCTCACGTAGGGCGTGGCGGCCGTGATGCGCCGCTGCGCCTCGATGTACAGCCCTCTCCGCACCCCGGGATCGGTGGTCGTCGTGGCCTGGTCGATCAGCGCATCGACGCGTGGATCGCTGAAGAAGCCGCGATTGAAGCCGGCCGGAGGCATCTGTGTGGAGTGGAACACGCGCCGCAGCATGTCGGGGTCGGTCACGCCGACCCATTGCAGCGTGAACAACTGGAAGCGTCCCTTCAGGACGTCGGCGTACAGCGTGGCGAACTCGTGCGTCCTGACGTCGACAGCCACGCCGATACGGGCGAGGTCCTGCTGGATGACGGCCGCCTGCAGGCGCACGAACTCCGCCGTGGACGTCTTCAGCGAGACGGTGAACCGCGGGAGGGGCCCGTTCCCGTCCGGATCCGGATACCCCGCCTCGTCGAGCAACCGTCGTGCGGCATCCGGATCGTGGGGCAGGGGTGCCATGTCTGCCGGATACGCCCAGGACGGAATGATCCCCGTCGCCGGAACGGCCAGGTCGCGGCGCAGGTGCGACACGATGGCCGAGATGTCGATGCCCAGCGCGAGCGCCCGTCTCACGCGCGGGTCGGCGAGCAGCGGATCGCGCAAGTTGATGCCGACGTACGAGAAGTCGAGCCCCGGCGCTGTCACCACCTGCATGCGCCCCTCACGCTGCAGCGCGCGCACGATGTCCGGGACGAGGTCGTTGACGACGAGATCGATCGCACCGGTACGCAGCTCGAGCCCGCGCATGGTGTCGTCGGGAATCACGCGCAGGACGATGCCGGCGTTGCGGGGCGGCCCCTCGAAGTACTCGGCGTTGGCGGCCAGTTCGACGCGATCGTCCGACTGCAGGCGTACGAAGCGGTACGGCCCAGCGCCGATGCGCGCGGGCGCGCCGGCCGGCGTATCTCTCGGCACGATCCCCATCACGAGGTTGACGGGGAACGACGCGAAGGGCTCCTTCAGACGGAACACCACCGTCAGCGGATCCTCGACATCGACGGCCGCCAGTTGCGCGTAGGCGCCCTTGCGCGGCGACAGGAACGACGCGTCGAGGAAGCTGCGGAACGTGTAGGCGACGTCTTCGGCATCGAGCGCGGAGCCGTCGTGGAAACGGACGCCGGGACGCAGTCGCGCCACATACGTCCTGTCGTCGCGCGCCTCCAGGCGTTCGGCCACCTCCGGCACCACCTGCAACGCATCGTCCAGGCGGACGAGCGAGGCGTAGAGGAGCTGGTGGACGCGCTGGCTGGCCTCGTCGCTCCCGATGCGGGGATCGAGATTGGTCGGCCCGACGGCGATCCCGACCACGAGCGCCGGATCGTGCGCGACGTCACCGCGCCGGCATCCACCGACCGCGAGCACGTACGCGCACAGCGCCACCAGCATGCCGCGGCGCAGCGCCGTGCGCATCAGGCGTCGGCCTCCTGCTTGAGATCGGCCAGCAGCGCGAGGGCCTGCAATGGCGTGAGGTTGTCCACGTCGAGCTCGCGCAGGCGATCGCGCAGCCTGTCGTCGGCAGGCGCCTGGAAGAGGCCGAGCTGCTGCTGGGGCCCCGTCAGCGCCGATGCGCCCGCAATGGTCGGACGCCCGCCGCGCGTGAGCTCGTCCTGTTCGAGTCCTGTGAGAATCTCGCGCGCGCGGCGGATGACGGTCGGCGGCAGCCCGGCGAGCCGCGCCACCTGGATGCCGTAGCTCCGATCCGAGCGACCGGGCACGACCTTTCGCAGGAACACGATCTGGTCCTGCCACTCGCGTACGAGGAGGTGCGCGTTGGCGACGCCCGGAAGTGCGTCGGCCAGATCCGTCAGCTCGTGGTAGTGCGTGGCGAACAGCGTCTTCGGGCGTGCCTTCGGGCCCGACGCCAGGTGCTCGGCTACCGCCCACGCGATGCTGAGGCCGTCGAAGGTCGACGTGCCGCGGCCGATCTCGTCGAGGACAACGAGGCTGCGCGACGTGGCGGTGTTGAGGATGCTGGCCGTCTCCTGCATCTCCACCATGAAGGTCGACTGCCCGCGCGCGATGTTGTCCGCCGCACCGACGCGCGCGTAGATGCGATCCACGACGGGCAGCTTGGCCTGCCGCGCCGGCACGAAGGAACCCGCCTGCGCCATCAGGCAGAGCAGCGCGGTTTGCCGCAGGTACGTGCTCTTGCCGCCCATGTTCGGGCCGGTGATCACCAGCAGTTGCTGCGACGTGCCGTCGAGCGAGAGGTCGTTCGGCACGAACGCCTCGCGCGTCATCGTCTCGACCACCGGGTGGCGGCCCTCGACGACGGACATGTCGTCGCCGTCGTGGACGTGCGGCTTGCTGTAGTTACGCCGTGCCGCGACGTCGGCGAACGTGGCGAGCACGTCGAGCACCGCCAGTGCGTGCGCCGTGCGCTGGAGCGCCGGCGCGTGCGTCGCCACTTCGCGGCGCAGCGTCTCGAACAGCGCGAGTTCGAGCGCGATGAGGTGCTCGTCGGCGTGCAGCACCTGCTCTTCGAACGTCTTGAGCGCCGGCGTGATGAAGCGCTCGCCCCCCGCAATCGTCTGCTTGCGGATGTAGTCGTCGGGCACGGCGTGCAGGTTCGACTTCGACACCTCGATGTAGTAGCCGAATACGCGGTTGAACCGGATCTTCAGTGACGTGATGCCGGTACGGATGCGTTCGGCCTCCTCCATCGAGGAGATGTCGTCCTTGCCGCGCCGGCTCAGGCCACGCAGGCGATCGACCTCGGGATCGGCACCGTCGCGGATGACGTCGCCGTCGCGCGCGAGCAGCGGCGGTTCATCGGCCAGCGTGCCGGCGATCTGTTCGCGGAGCGCCGGGAGATCGTCGAGCGCCTCGACCACCTGCGCGAGCAGCGGTGCCTGCAACGTCGAGAGCGTCTGTCGCAACGCAGGTACGGCGCCGAGCGATCGCGCGAGTGCCACGAGGTCGCGCGGGCCGGCCGTGCCGAGCGCGGCGCGTGCGACGAGCCGATGGACGTCGTACACCGGCTTCAACCCGTCGCGCAGCGTCCCGCGCTCGACGGAGCGGAACGCCAGATCCTCGACGGCGTCGAGACGATCGCGGATGGCGTCCAGGTCGACGAGCGGCTTGGTGAGCCACGCGCGCATCAGCCGCGCGCCCATCGCGGTGACCGTGTCGTCGAGGACGCCGAGCAGCGACACCTGTCGATCGCCTTCGGTCGACGAGAGCACTTCGAGATGGCGTAGCGTCGTGGCGTCGACGATCAGGCCGTCGCGCGTCTCGCGATAGGTCACCGTGCGTACGTGCGAGAGATCGCCCTTCTGGGTGTCGCGCAGATACTGAACGAGCGCACCCGCCGCACCGATGGCGTGCGGATGGCCGTCGAGGCCGAACCCCGCGAGGCCGCTCGTCTGCAACTGCCCGGTCAACGCGCGCTGCGCGCTGTCGAGCGCGAACTGCCAGCTGTCGCGCCGCGTCACGGCGGGCAGCGGCAGGCCGTCGGCGCGCAGCGTCTCGAGGTCCATGTCGTCCGGGACCAGCAGTTCGCGCGCCGAGAGCACTCCGAGTTCGTCGCGCAGCAGCGCGGTGGCCGTGTCACCGGCGAACTCGGTGGCCGCGAAGTCGCCAGTGGACAGTTCGACCCACGCCAGCCCCCAGACGTCGACGCCCTTTCGCGGCGGCACGATGGCGGCCAGCAGCGCTGGCGCGCGGGCGTCGAGGTACGCCGCATCGATCAGCGTCCCCGGTGTGACCACACGCGTCACGGCGCGCTTGACGAGTCCCTTGGCTGATTTCGGGTCTTCGATCTGATCGCAGATCGCGACGCTGATGCCCTGTCGCACCAACCGCATGATGTAGCCGTCTGCCGCGTGGAACGGCACGCCGCACATCGGGATGCCCGTGCCCGTCGCGTCCTTCGATCGCGACGTCAACGTCAGTTCCACGGCGCGCGCCGCAACGACGGCATCCTCGTAGAACAGCTCGTAGAAGTCGCCCATCCGGAAGAAGAGGAGGGCGTCAGGGTGCTGGCGCTTGGCGTCCTGATATTGACGCATCGCCGGGGTCAGCGAGGCGGGCGGGGCTGTCAGGATGGAGTCGGACACCGGAGGCAGCGGGGTGCGGCATGCACGGCCGCCAGGACGCGGCCGGTAGAATGAGTGAGGCCGTGAGAACCGCGGCCAGTCTAGCATGCTCGTTCTCGCTCTCGATTCGTCCACGCGCGGCGGCAGCGTGGCCCTGGCCCTCGACGGTCTGGTGCTCGACGTCCGCGCAGGCGAGGCCACGATTCGCCACGCCGCCCGACTGCCGGGTGATCTCATCGATCTGTTGGCGGCGCACGGCCGCACGCCGAAGGACGTGGACCTGCTGGCCGCCGCGATCGGCCCGGGCGGCTTCACGGGATTGCGCGTCGGACTCGCCACAATGCAGGGGCTTGCGATGGCGCTCGATCGACGCGTGTTCATGGCCAGCACGCTCGACCTGATCGCACAGGCCGTGCACGACGCGGCGCCGGACGCGCGGTGGGTGGGCGCGCTGATGCACGGGATGCGCGGCGAAGCCTTCACCGCACTCTACCAGGCCGATACGATGCGGGGGACGCTCGACGCCGTCGTTCCGGCGATGGTCGGCACACCCGAGCAGGCAGCCGCCGCGTGGACGTGCGGCCACGATGCCACGCCCATCGCCGTGGGCGGCGACGGGTGGCCTGGCGCCGGGGCGCCGTTCGTCGCACGATTCGGAACGCGCCTCCGGCCACAGTCGATCCCGCTGCTTGCCGCGCCGCTCGCCGCCCTGGCATGTGCGCGCGCCGGCGAGGCGGTCGTGCCTGCCGCCGTACGGCCCGCGTACGTCAGACGGCCTGATGCCGTCATTGCACGCGAGCAGGCGGGCCTGTCCGTGGCCGGCGACATCTGATGGCATTCGACGTCGTGATCCGCGAGGCAGGGCCCGAGGAGAGCCGTGCGCTGGCCGACATCGACGCGGTCAGCTTCGACGTGCCCTGGTCGCTCGACGCGCTCCGCGCACTGCTGGACGATGCCCTCACCCGTGTGTGGATCGCGCGATCAGGAGCGCGCGTGGTGGGGGGCGCCATCGTCCGCGTCGTGGCGGGGGAGGCCGAGGTGTTGCGCCTCGCCGTGCATCCTGACGCGCGCCGACGGGGCACCGGGCGCGCGCTGGTCGGCGCCGTCCTGTCAGCGATCGCTGACGCATGTCCGGCAGGCGTCCACCTCGAGGTGCGGGCGTCGAACGTGGCGGCGCGGCGGTTGTACGCGCGCCACGGCTTTGTCGACAACGGCCGCCGGCGCGACTACTACCAGGCCCCGCGCGAGGACGCGATTCTGATGCGCTGGCGACCCGTCGGACACGCATCGGGCGGCATCTGAACCCGCACGAGACGCGCACATCGCAGGCCTTGAAATGCGCGTTGCGACCCGCCAGCGAGGGTGGTAGAGTGCGCCTTAGAACCCGGGGGAGACCCTGATCTGGTTCCCCCGCAAGCAAGGAGGCAGCGATGCCCGATGCGCAGGATGTCAAGGAGCAACTCCTCAGGACCGACGCGGAGTACCGCGAGCTCTACCAACTGCACCACGAGCTCGACGAGCAGATTCGGTCGATGTCCACCAACCCCCATCCATCCGAGCATGAACAGCTGGAAGAAGCCCAGTTGAAGAAGCGCAAGCTTCAGTTGAAGGACCGGATGGAGGACATCGTCCGGCGATATTCCTCACCTCCGCCGCCCGGTCCGACCTCGACGTTCGCTCACGCCTGAAATCGAGTGTTTTCACCGGTGCCCGCCGCGTTGCGACGGGCACCGCGTCGTGGAGGTCGAGAACACCGGTCATACTGTCCTGGTATGAAGCTCGATCGCGCCGGATATCCGTTCATCGCCGGGGCCCTCGCGCCGGCGGCCTATTTCCTCCTGCGGAAGAAGCCGGCACTCGGCGTCCCGCTACTCGGCCTGGCCGGCTTCCTGGCCTACTTCTTCCGGGATCCCGAGCGGTATCCCCCCCAGCATCCCGATCTCGTGTTGTCGCCGGCCGACGGACGCGTGATGGTGGCCGGACCGGGCGAACCAGGCGTCGCCCCGCCGGGCGAGTGGCAGCAGATCAGCATCTTCCTCTCGCCCGTGGACGTCCACATCAACAGGACGCCGTACGGCGGCGAGATCACCCGCATCGCCTACACACCGGGCAAGTTCCTCGCAGCCTACGACGATCGCGCCGCGGCGGAGAACGAGCGCAACGAGGTGTGGGTCCGCTCCGGCGACCGCACCGTGGTCTTCCGTCAGGTCGTTGGCGTCCTCGCGCGGCGCGTGGTGTGCCGCGTCCAGGTGGGCGATCGACTGGAAGCGGGTGAGCGATTCGGCCTCATGAAGTTCGGCTCCCGCATGGACGTCTTCGTCCCGCTCGCGTGCCGGCTCCAGGTCCGCCCGGGCGACGTGGTACGCGGCGGCGAGAGCGTGATCGCGCGCTGGCCCGAGGCCTGAGGATAGAATCGGACCCCATGATCAACGTCCTGCGTCGCGGTGAGGCCGATCAGCGCCGTCTCCGCAGGGGCATGTACCTGCTGCCGAGCCTCTTCACGCTCGCCAACATGTTCTGCGGGTACGCCTGCGTGATCTTCGCGATGCGGGGCGAGTTCGCCACGGCCGCGCCGTTCATCGGGGTGGCGGTGGTGCTCGACCTGCTGGATGGCCGCATCGCGCGCATGACGGGATCGACCAGCGACTTCGGCAGGGAGTTCGATTCCCTCGCCGACGTCATCTCGTTCGGCGTCGCGCCCGCCGTGCTGGGGTACGCGTGGGGACTGTTCACGCTGGGCCGGCTCGGCTGGGTGGCGGGGTTCCTGTTCGTGTCGGCCGCCGCCATTCGTCTCGCGCGGTTCAACATCCAGACCACGACCAACCCGGACAAGCGCTACTTCGTCGGCATGCCCAGCCCCGCGGCAGCCGGCGTCCCTGCGGCCACCGTGTACCTGCTGCCCCAGGGCCTTCCGGCAGGCTGGACGACGTTCCTCGCGCTGCCACTGCTGCTCGTGCCGGCCGCGCTGATGGTCAGCACGATCAAGTACCGGAGTTTCAAGACCTTCAACCTCGGCCAGCGACGCCCGGCCAGCGCCCTGATGCTGTTTGCGCTGTTCCTCGCGGCCGTGGTGTCGTACCCGCAGTGGTCGCTGGTGCTGATCTCGTACACGTATCTCGTGTCCGGGCTCATCGGTCTCGCCTGGTCGCGCATCCGCCCCAGGAACGCCGACGACGCGGTGCCCTCGACCGATCCGGAGCCGGTCGCCAGTGGCGGCCCTCACGAGGTCTGACCCGGCGTCCTCCGCCTAGCCTGCCAACGGCGGGTCGACGGGCGCCACGGGCACATCGAGCGACACGGTCGTCCCGACGCCCTTCGCACTCCGCACGTCGATACCCCCGCCCATCAGCTCGACGTTCCGCCGCGCGATCGACAACCCGAGCCCCGTTCCCGCCGCCTTGGTCGAGAAGTACGGCTCGAACAGGCGCGCCAGCGCCTCGTCATCCATGCCCACGCCGGTATCGGTGAGCGCCAGCCGCACGAATCCCTCGTCCTGACGCATCGCATGCAGCGTGACGACGCCGCCGGCGGGCATGGCGTGCAGGGCGTTCTCGATGATGTTGATGAGCGCACGTCCGAGGAGCGCCCTGTCGATGAGCACGTCGGGAACGCCAGGGTCGATCTCGGCCTGGACACGTACGTTCGACGGCAAGCCGATGCGATACCCCGCCAGCACCTCGTCGACGAGCGCCTGCACCGGCACGCTCGCGAGGCGCGCTGTCGGCGATGAGGCGAAGCTGGCGAACTCCGACGAGATCTGCCGCAGCATCCGCACCTGGAGCAGGATGGTGTCCACGCACTGCTCGAGCACGGGCGAGAGCGGCGACTCCCGGTCCGCGTGGACGCGTCGCAGATGCTCGGCTGACAGCTGGATCGGCGTCAGCGGATTCTTGATGTCGTGCGCGACCTGTCGTGCCATCTCGGCCCACGCTTCGAGCCTGTGCGTGCGCTGCAACTGCACCCGCTGGCGCGACAGATCGGCGGCCATGCTGTTGAACGCCTCAACGAGCCCCTGCAACTCGTCGGCAGTCTTCGCCACGATGTGCTGATCGAGATCGCCGGCGGCGATGCGCCGGCTCGCGCGCGTCAGCCGCTGGACGGGATCGCCGATGCGTCCGGAGATGGAGTACCCCAGGGCCGCGCCGAGCAGGATGAACACCACGGCGCCGAGGTTCACGCTCCGATCGAGCTCGGCGATTTCGCGCTCGATCTCCCGCTGACGCAGCGTCATCGGAACCGTGAGAATCGCCTCGCGGTTGGCCACGCGAATCGGCGTGGCGGCGAGCTGATACTGCAGCGGTCCGATCTGATCCTCGCCCACGAACGTGGGCAGCCGTTCCAGTGCGATCGCGCGATAGACGGTGTCCGGCGTCCGCTCCGGCAGCAGTCCCTGCGCGAACAGGTCGCGCTGGCTCGTCGCAAGTAGCGCCGGCCCGTCGAAGATGTTGACGTCCTGGCCGATCACGCGACTGATCCACACCATCACGTCGTCGCTCAACGCCGTGGCCGATACGGGGCCCAGTTGCTGCAGCGCGATGGCTTCCTCGATCACGCGTCGCGCGACGGCGGCCGTGCGCGTGGCCTCTGCTTCGACGTCGGCTCGCAGTCGCGATGCCACGAAGGTCCGCACCACGAACGCCAGCGTGAGGACCGGGATGACCGACGTCGCCACGAAGGCGAGGAACAGCTTGCGCGTGAAGCTCGCGCGGATCTCGCGGACCAGCAGCGTGGCCGGCTGCGGACCGCGTCGATTGACGCGGTTGAGGATCGCGTGGACGGCGAGCACGAGCAGCAGCGCGAGCGCCGCGAGCGTGGCCACTTCCGCCACGTGGATCAGATGCTCGACCAGCGTGACGCGGGGCACGCTGACCACGTAGATGGCGAGACGATCGTTGGAGACGTACAGGTCGTACACGCGGGCGCCGCGCGTCTGCGTGTCCCAGAACGACTCACGCGACTGGTACGCACGCTCGAACACGCGGTCGGGCAGCGCCCACACGCGCTCGCTCGAGCTGAAGATCGGTGTACGGCCCCACCCATAGACGACCAGCTCGGTGTCCCGCGGCGACTGGCGGGCGGTCCGAAGTTCGTCGCTGCCGACGCCGCGGAACAGGTCGTAGTACGGCCCCTGCGTCGTGAGGAAGGGCAGTGAGCTGTAGTCCAGCATCACGTGCAGGATGATCCCGCCGCGCACGTACTGCCGTCCGTCCGTCCCCTTCTCGCAGATCGCGCGTTCGGCGTGGAGCATGCTGCGCTCCTCGGACCCGAACAGCGACGCTTCGGCGAAGACGTCCCACGCGCAGACGCCGCTGCGCCACTCACGCAGCGTTGCCTGGTATTCGGGGAAGTTGAAGCCGAAGCGGCTGACCTGCGGTCCGTCCTGCGCGTACAACTCCACGGCCGACGTGAGCCGCGCCGCGGCGAGGTCGGTCTGGCGCCACAGATCGAAGGCCGTATCGGTGGGGATACGTCCCACTTCGCGAGGAACCGCGGCGATGCGTTCACCGAGGCTCTGGATGGCATCGATCTGGCGGAGCGCCGCGTTCAGCCGGCGTTGCAGTTCCTGCGGGTGCGAGACGACCTGTGGCGCGTACTGCGTGGCAATCAGTTGGCGCCGCGCGTGATCCACCGTGTGCAGCAGCAGCGGGTAGAGCAGCAGCGACGGCACGAGGATCGCGGCGTAGACCGCGAGCAGGCGTCGGCCCTGCGTGCCGCGGCGGAACCAGGCCAGGCCGCGGTTGGTGAACAGCGCAGCCACCCCGACACTGACGACCAGCGCCACGAGCGCAAATGCGGGGACGTCGATGCCGCGTGCGGCGGCGACTGTCGTGCCGACGAGGAGTGGGGCCGTCCAGAGCGCGAGCGGCCACACGAGGCGCAGCCACAGGCCGAGACGTGCGAGCCGCCACCGCCGGAGTGCCGCTCGAAGGACGAGCACGCCAGCCCAGAACACGGCGACGGCCAGGGCCACGAGACCGAGCACGACGAGCAGTCGGTTCAGTCCGACGGCCGGCCACAGGGCCAGCATGCGGATGTCCAGTTCGGCGTGGCTCACGATGGCCTGCACGAGATACGCGAGCCCACCCGACAGGACCGAGACGATGAGGCCGCCACCGAGTTGCGCGAAGGCGAATCGCACGCGGACGCCCACGGCCCCCGCCGGCTCGCGTCGCGTCAGCCGCCACGCGAGCCGCGTGCGGCGAAGCGGATCGGCCGAGAGCATGACGCCGGCAAGGAGGACGAATGCCGTGGCGAACAGGTCGAACGGCGACCGATAGCGCCACGCCAGCAGGTCGAACGTCCCCGTCGCGGCGTCGGCCGGCTCGAGCAGCGGCGTCGTCCCCATCCAGAGGAGCACGCGCGCGACGACGAGCACGAGATACGCGAGCGCCGTGAACGTCCGGTAGTCCTGCCGCGGCAGATAGCGGCGCTCCCAGGCCAGCACGCCCGCGAGCAGCAACAGCGTGATGGCCAGGCAGATCTCGGCAAGGCCGAACAACCGGCGCCACCACGTCTCGCGGAGCGTCCGCAGTTCGGCGTGCGGAATCACGACGTCTGCCAGCGGCGCTCCACCCGGCGCGTGCAGGGTGATCGTCGCCGCGTCGGGCGAGGCGGCGACACCGCCGATGAGTCGCGGCGTGAGCGTCACCGAGAGCAGCGCGCTGTCGACACGGGCTTCGAGCGCGTCCTGCGTGTCGACGGGCGATCCCGCCGAGAGCAGTTGCTCGGCGGCGAGCGAGCCAATCATGCGCGTCGCGCCGTCGGTGGTGACGTGCACGGGCTCCACGTACACCAGTCGCAATCCGAGCGCCCCGGGGGCCAGCACGAGAACGGCCCCCCTGTCGTGCCGGGTATCGGGCACTGCCTGCGGACGACCGGCCCACGCGACGGCCAGACCGTTGGGGGCGGCGACGGTGATCGCCACGTCGGGACCGCTCTGCCGCGCCACGACGTCGACGGCGTTGAACAGGGCGCGCTGATCGCGGGGCGACGTGTCGAGCGCGGGGACGAGTGTGGGCTGTGCGCGTAACGCCTCCACCGTGTGTGCCAGCGTCTCGGCCCGCTCGGCGAACCGCGTCTGCACGTCGCGTTCGATGCGCGCGGCGGTCCCCTCGACATCGGATCCCAGACGCCAGAGCACGTACGTGGCGCCCAGCAGCCACAGGCACACCGTGCTGCCGAGGCCGACGGCAAGCACGCGCCAGGTCAGGCTGCGAGAACGGGAGTCGGCGCGTGACGATGACATGCGGCGTCGGGCGATCTTACTCGCGGTTCAGACGGCCCCGTGGTTCAGACGGGCTCGTCGCCGCCTCGGCTGTCGTTCGTCCCGTTCGCTATAGTGGTGGGCGCGGCCGATGCCGCGACCGATGCGCATCCCTGCCCTCAAGATCCCGATCAAGCGCGGCGCCCTGCTGGCCGCCGCCAACTGGCCGATCGTCGTGCTCCAGTTCATCGCGGAGTCGACGTTCAAGATGCTGCTGGCCGTGCCCATCGTCGGCGGGACGTTCCTCGTGGCGCTGGCGCTGAATCAGGACGTGAACGACGTCCTCGGAGACTCCCTGGACCTGCGATCGAGCGCGACGAGCGTGGCCGCCTCGCTCCTCGAGCATCCCGTCGCGCTGGTGAGTTTTCTCCTCGCGCTGGGCATCGTCGTGGCGGGGGGCGCGGCGCTGATGTTCATCCTGAAGGGCGGTACGCTGGCCGTGCTGGTCGACGCGCAGCGGCACGCGGGCCCCATCGAACGATATCCGATTCGTCTCTCGTTCCTGCGGCGTGCCGCACGGACGGAAATCGACGTCTTCTTCGATGGTACGCGACGACTCCGCCAGCGATTCCTGCGGCTTGGCGCGTTCCTGCTCGCCACGTATGTCGTATCTGGCCTCACGTATCTGTTGGTCATCGTCGCCGGCTATCGCGCACTCGGCGAGGACGGCTTCCTCGTGGGCTGGACCGTGATCGCCGCGGTGTGCAGCGCACTGCTCGTGGTCTGGCTGGCACTCGTCAACGCGTCGTATCTGGTGCTGCAGGTGATCATCGCGGCTCGCAACGTCTCGGTGCGCGCAGCAGTCCGGGAAGCGCTGCGGATGCTGCGCGACGATGGGCTGCGCGTGGTCGGCGTGTTCCTCGTCACTGCGGGCCTGGTGGGAATCGCGACGCTCGCGTCGATCGTGACGACGGCGGGCCTGGGCCTCATCTCGTTCGTCCCGTTCGTCGGACTCACCGTCCTCCCGCTGCAACTGGCGGCGTGGCTGCTGCGAGGGCTCGTCTTCCAGTACCTCGGCCTCACGTCAGCAGGTGCCTACCTGTTTCTGTACGAGGCGCCACCGCAAGTCGACGCGTCTGTCGTCCACGGCAGCGACGTGCCTGCCTGAGCGTCAGGGCTGCGGCGGGGTGATGGCGATACGCTCGCCCGGCAGGTCGGAGAGTGGCCTGGCCGGCAGGCCGAAGACGTGCTCCAGCGCCACGAGTCGCCCGTCGGCCACGGCGGCCACGAGGAAGTCGCCTGGCAGCGTGGCGCGGTGCACCACGACGGGCACGCCCTCGATTACTTCGAGCCGGTTCTCCGTCAGCGCGAAATCGCCCACCGCCTTGCCCGTGTCGAGGGCGTACCCCCGGAGATCGACGGCGATGCCTGCCGCGACCAGGGTGTTGCCCACACGGATGGGACCGGAACGCGGGCGCCAGGGCAGTGGCTGCCGCCAGCGCTGCGCGCCGTGACCGCGATCGAGCGCGCGCACCACTGTATCGAGCGACGTGAAGTACACGCGCTCGTCGTCGGCGATCGCGTCACCAATCGGATCGGCGCCGGCGCGCCACCGCCACCGCACGCGCCCCTTCGCATCGTCCAGGCAGTAGAAGTGATTGTCCGACGATCCGACATAGACCCGATTGCCGAGTGGCGCGATCGACAGGACGCTCCCGCCGAGGGCGCGCGTCCAGATCGCCGCACCGGTCTCGATGGCGAGCGCCCGGACCATGCCGTCCGGGCCGGGGAGGTAGAGACGATCGCCATTGATCGCGGGCGGCGCCACGACGGCCGCGCCGAACGTCTGGCGCCACACCTCGCTGCCATCGATGCCGCGCAGGGCCACGACGTCTCCGCTCTGCAGCGCCGCGATCACCCACCCGCCCCATGCCACGAGAGGAGTCGAGACAGGAGCCGCCAGCGGCGTACGCCACACCTCGGTACCTGTGGTGACGTCGAGCGCGTGGATCGCATCAGCGGCAACGACATGCACGCGCGATTCATCGACGGCGGGACGCACGTCGGTCGTCAGGTCCGCACGCCAACGAACGCCACCCGTCGCTGCGTCGACGGCGAGGAGCCCGCTTCCCGTCAGCGGCACGAATACGCGAACGTCATCGGTCGCGATACCGGCGGAGGGTGCGGCTTCGAGCTCGGTGCTCCACCGCACGCGCAGCGGGAAGAAGGGCACGCCCCCCGTGGTGCCCTTCGCCCTGGAGGCCTTCGGTGCCGGCGGTGCCGGACGCTGGGCCGGCGCAGCGCCTGGCGGCGGCCCCTGGGGCTGCGCGGCCGACACGCACGGAGCGGCCATCCACACCAGCAGTGTGAACGCCAAGGAGCTGCGGTGGCTACTCGAACGACCGCGACATGTGGTGGTCGACAGACCTGACACGTGGCTATAATACCGGCTTCACGAACAGGGCGAGGCGACCCTGTCCCCACGCATGGCCCATCAGACGCTCCTGATCCTCGACTTCGGATCGCAGGTGACGCAGCTCATCGCGCGCCGCGTGCGTGAGGCACACGTCTACTCCGAGATCCACCCCTACGACGTGCCCGCCGAGACCATCAGGCAACTGGCGCCGATCGGCATCATCCTGTCGGGCAGTCACGGCAGCGCCTACGAGGATCACGACCTGCGCGCGCCCGACATCGTGTGGGAACTCGGCGTGCCCGTGCTCGGCATCTGCTACGGCATGCAGACGATGGCGGCGCAGCTCGGCGGCGCGGTGACGTGGAGCGACCACCGCGAGTTCGGCTACGCGGAGGTGCGGGCGCACGGCCACACCAGGCTGCTCGACGGCCTCGAAGACTTCCGCACGCCCGACGAGCACGGGATGCTGAAGGTGTGGATGAGCCATGGCGATGCCGTCGCCACGCTGCCGCCGGGCTTTTCCCTGATGGCGTCCACGCCGAGCTGTCCCATCGCGGGCATGGCTGACGAGGCACGCGGCTACTACGCGGTGCAGTTCCATCCCGAAGTCACGCACACCGTCCAGGGACAAGCCATCCTCACGCGATTCGTGCGCGACATCTGCGGTGCGCGAGGCGACTGGCGGATGGGTGACTACGTCACCGAAGCCGTCGCACGCATCCGCGGGCAGGTGGGTGGCGACGAGGTGGTACTCGGCCTCTCGGGTGGTGTGGATTCAAGCGTGGCGGCGGCCCTGATCCATCGCGCGATCGGCGATCAACTCACGTGCGTGTTCGTCGACCACGGGCTGCTGCGTCTGAACGAAGCGCAGCTCGTGATGGACATGTTCGCGGGACGCCTGCACGCCCGCGTGCGCCACGTCGACGCGCGCGAGCAGTTCCTCTCGCAGTTGACCGGCGTCACCGATCCGGAAGCCAAGCGCAAGATCATCGGTCGCGAATTCGTCGAGGTCTTCCAGCGCGAAGCGGGCGCGCTCACCAACGCGAAGTGGCTCGCGCAGGGCACCATCTATCCCGACGTCGTCGAGTCGGGCGGTGCCAAGACGAAGAAGGCCAAGACGATCAAGAGCCATCACAACGTCGGCGGCCTGCCGGAGACGTTGGGACTGAAGCTGCTCGAACCGCTGCGAGAGCTGTTCAAGGACGAAGTGCGGGAGCTCGGTCTGGTGCTCGGCCTGCCACCCGACATGGTCTATCGCCATCCGTTCCCGGGGCCTGGCCTCGGCGTGCGCATCCTCGGCGAGGTGCAGGCGGAGTACGCCGATCTGTTGCGGCGCGCCGACGACATCTTCATCCAGGAACTGCGCACCACGATCGACGAGGCCACGGGGCGCACGTGGTACGACCTCACGAGCCAGGCATTCGCGGTCTTCCTGCCCGTGCGCAGCGTGGGCGTGATGGGCGACGGCCGCACCTACGAGTTCGTGGTCGCCCTGCGTGCCGTGCAGACGAGCGACTTCATGACCGCCGACTGGGCGCCGCTGCCTGTCGCCCTCCTCAAGCGCGCGTCGGGCCGCATCATCAACGAGGTGCGCGGCATCAACCGCGTCGTCTACGACGTGAGCAGCAAGCCCCCCAGCACGATCGAGTGGGAGTGACGTCTGCCATGCGCGACTTCGTTCACCTCCACCTGCACACCGAATACTCGCTCCTCGACGGCGCCTGCCGCGTCGACGAGTTGATGAAGGAAGCCGCGCGGCTCGGCATGCCGTCGCTGGCCGTCACCGAGCACGGCAACATGTTCTCGTCGATCGTGTTCCACGACACGGCGAAGAAGCACGGCATCAAGCCGATCCTCGGCTGCGAGGTGTACGTCGCCCCGGGCGATCGACGCGAGAAGAGCGGCGGTCCCGGCGAGACGCAGAACCACCTGGTGCTGCTGGCCGAGACCAACGAGGGCTACCACAACCTGATCAAGCTCGTTTCGTCAGGTTATACCGAAGGCTTCTACTACAAGCCGCGCATCGACAAGGAGCTGCTCCAGCAACACAGCGCGGGGCTCATCGGGTTGAGCAGCTGCCTCAAGGGCGAAGTCGCCGAAGGCATCTACAAGGACCGGATCGACAAGGCGCGCACGGCGGCAGGGCAGTACGGCGAGATTCTCGGGAAGGGCAACTTCTTCCTCGAGATGCAGTACCAGGGCCTGCGCGAGCAGAAGATCGTCAACGACAGCCTCCCGTCGCTGGCGCGCGAGCTCGACCTGCCGATGGTCATCACCAACGATGTCCACTACCTGCGGCACGGCGATCACAAGCCGCACGACATCCTGCTCTGCATCGGTACGGGCAAGAGCGTCAGCGACGCGCACCGCCTGAAGTACGGGTCCGACGAGTTCTTCCTGAAGACGCCCGAGCAGATGTGGGAGCGATTCGGCGAGTATCCCGACGCGCTCACCAACACCGCGCGCATCGCCGAGCGCTGCCACGTCAGTCTCGACTCGAAGACGTACCACCTGCCCAGCTTCGACGTGCCCGCAGGCGAGACCCTCGACGCGCACTTCGAGCGCATGACGCGCGAGGGCTTCACGGCCCGCCTGCCGCGCCTGCGCGAGCTGATGGCGCGCGGCGCGCTCCATCACACGCTCGAGGAGTACGCGTCGCGGCTCGACTACGAGATCGCGATGATCCGGAAGATGGGGTACACCGGGTACTTCCTCATCGTCTGGGATTTCATCAGGTACGCGCGCGAGCAGGGGATTCCGGTCGGACCCGGCCGCGGATCGGCCGCCGGCAGCGTGGTGGCGTGGTGCCTCCGGATCACCGATGTCGACCCCATCGAGTTCGACCTCATCTTCGAGCGCTTCCTCAATCCCGAGCGCGTGTCGATGCCCGATATCGACATCGACTTCTGCGAGCGCCGCCGCGGCGAGGTGATCGAGTACGTCACGCGCAAGTACGGCCGCGAGAACGTCGCACAGATCATCACGTTCGGGACCATGAAGGCCAAGGCCGTCGTGCGCGACGTGGGTCGCGTGCTCGACATGACCTACGCCGAGGTCGACAAGGTCGCCAAGCTGATTCCTCCGGCGCTCGACATGACGCTCGAGAAGGCGCTGACCGAGAACCCGGCGCTCAAGCAACTGCGCGACAGCGATCCCAGGGTGCGCGAGATGCTGGAGATCGGACAGCGGCTCGAAGGCATGACGCGTCACGCATCGGTGCATGCCGCCGGCGTCGTGATTGCGCCAAGCGCCATCACCGACTACGCGCCGCTCTACAAGAGCGCGCGCGACGAAATCGTCACGCAGTGGGCGATGAAGGAAATCGAGAGGATGGGCCTCCTCAAGATGGACTTCCTCGGTCTCAGCACGCTCACGCTGATCGACGATGCCCTGAAGGAGATCGCGCGGACGACAGGGGAGACGCTCGACATCGATGCCATCCCGATGGACGATGCCAGGACGTTCCAGTTGTTCGCCGACGGCCAGACGGCGGGCGTGTTCCAGTTCGAGTCGTCGGGCATGCGCGACGTGCTGCGCAAGGCGCGGCCGTCGCGCTTCGACGACCTCATCGCGCTCAACGCACTCTATCGTCCCGGCCCGCTCGGCGCCGGCGTCGTCGAGAGCTTCATCAACCGCCGCCACGGACGCGAAGACATCACGTACATGGTCCCGCAGATGGAACCCATCCTGCGCGACACGTACGGCGTCATCGCGTACCAGGAACAGGTCATGCGCGTGGCGCGCGACGTCGGCGGCTTCACGATGGGCGAAGCCGACGTGCTCCGCAAGGCCATGGGCAAGAAGGATCCTGCCGTCATGGCCGCGCAGCGCGGCAGGTTCGTGCAGGGCGCGATCGGCAATGGTCTCAAGGAGAAGCTCGCGGGCGAGATCTTCGATCTGCTCGCGTACTTCGCCGGATACGGCTTCAACAAGTCGCACTCCACCACGTACGCGCTGCTCGCGTACCAGACGGGTTACCTCAAGGCCAACTACCCGCGATACTTCATGGCGGCGCTGCTGACCATCGAAGCCCAGAACACCGACAAGCTCTCGTTCTACCTCGGTGAGTGCCGCGACATCGGCGTGCCCGTGCTGCCGCCAGACGTCAACCTGAGCCAGCTGCCGTTCACCGTCGAACCGGAGGGCGTCCGCTTCGGACTGACGGCCGTCAAGAACGTGGGCGAAGGGGCGATTCACTCGATCCTCGCCGTGCGCACGGCGCACGACAACCGTATCGATTCCCTGCGCACGCTGTGCGAGCACGCCGACCTGCGCCTGGTCAACAAGCGCGTGCTGGAAAGCCTGGCCAAGGCGGGCGCGCTCGACTCTCTGGCCCCGCCCGACGAACCGCTCGCCTCCCGTCGTGCCCGGTTGTGTGCCGCGATCGACCGCGCGCTCGAACACGGCAACCGGATCCAGAAGGATCGAGACCGCGGCCAGACGCAGCTCTTCGACGCGATGTTCGGCGGCGGTGACCAGGAGGCCGGCGGGCAGGCGGATTTCGCGCTGCCGGACGCGGAACCGTGGCCATCGGCCCACGTGCTCGCATTCGAGAAGGAGGCGCTCGGTCTCTATCTGAGCGGCCATCCGCTCGCGGCGCATCAGGAGGATCTCGGCAAGGCCGGCGCCCGCCCCATCGCCCAGTGCACCGAGGCGATGGCGGATGTGCTCGTCGGTGGCATCATCGGCGGCGTCAGGCAGGTCAAGACGAAGAAGGGCGACCGCATGGCCGCCTTCATGCTCGAAGACCTCGACGCGTCGCTCGAAGTGGTGGCGTTCCCGGAGGCCTTCCGGAGCTTCGTGCACCTCATCGAGAACGACGCGATGGTGCTCGTGCGCGGCAAGCTCGAGGCCGGCGACGAGAGCGCCAAGATCCTGGCCTCCGAGATCAAGCCGCTGTCCTCGCTCAAAGAGACGCTGTCGCGCGAGGTCGCCATCTGCGTGAAGCGGCCGTCCCGACCCATGTTCGAAGCGGTGGCCGACGTGCTGCTGCGGCATCGGGGCGATCGCCGCGTTCGGCTCGATTTCGAGGTGCGCGACCTGCCGCGACCGATGCGCGTGCGCGCCGAACTGGGCGCGGTCCAGGTGCGACCGTCCGAGCAACTGGTGGCCGATCTGGAGCGCGTGTGCGGGCAAGGGGCCGTCAAACTGCGGTAACCTGACCCGTATGCCCGTGGATACCCTCGAGTTCGAGGAACCCGTCGCCGCACTGCTGAAGGAGATCGATCACCTCGGCAGCCAGCCCTCGTCGCCCGAGCGCGCCGGCGAGATCGCACGCCTGCAGGCCCGCGCCCGACAGGTGCGTCAGGACATCTTCGCGAGACTCACGCCGTGGCAGCGCGTGCTGGTGGCGCGGCATCCACAGCGGCCGTACCTGCTCGACTACGTGGAGCGGCTCTGGCCCGGCTTCACCGAGATTCACGGCGACCGTCGCTTCGGCGACGACCAGGCGATCGTCACGGGGTTTGCGACCTACCACGACCAGCCCGTGCTCATCGTCGGCCATCAGAAGGGTCGCGACACGAAGCAGAAGATCGCGCGGAACTTCGGGTATGCGCGCCCGGAGGGTTACCGGAAGGCGCTGCGCGCGATGCAGATGGCCGAGAAGTTCAAGCGGCCGGTGATCTGCCTGGTCGACACGCCCGCGGCCTATCCGGGGATGGAGTCCGAGGAGCGCGGCATCGCCGAGGCCATTGCCCTCAACCTGCGCGAGATGGCCGTGCTCGACACGCCCATCCTCGTGGTGGTGACGGGGGAGGGTGGCAGCGGCGGCGCGCTCGGCATCGCGGTGGGCGATACGGTGCTCATGCAGGAGTACGCGGTGTACAGCGTCATCCCGCCCGAGGGCTGTGCGGCGATCCTCTGGCGCGATCCGGCCAAGAAGGTCGAGGCGGCCGATGCGCTCAAGATGACGGCGCCCGACCTCGTCTCGCGTGAGATCGTCGACGGCGTCATTCCCGAGCCCGCCGGCGGCGCGCACCACGACTACGACCTCGCCGCCAGGCAACTCGATGCGGTGCTGTGGCCCGCGCTGCAGCAGCTCATGGCGATGCCGGCCACCGACCGCCTCGAACGCCGCTACGAGAAGTTCCGTCGAATCGGCCGGCTGGGCGTGGAAATTTCCGGCGCGACCTCCTGACCCCCACGCGGGGATCGCAACCGTCATGCGTACGTTGATCTGGGACCCCGTCGTGTGCGACGAGACGGCCGCGCAGACGCTGGCCGCTGCGGTCGACGTGTCTCCGGTGGTCGCACGCCTGCTGTGTCACCGGGGACACGGCGATCCGGAAGCCGCGCATCGCTTCCTGTTCCCCGACATGTCGCAACTCTGGGATCCGTTCCGGCTCGCCGACATGCGCCCCGCGGTGGAGCGTCTCTGCGCCGCGCTCGAACGCAAGGACCGCATCGCCATCCACGGCGACTACGACGTCGATGGCGTGACGTCGACGGTGATCCTCCGCCGCGCGCTCGAACTGCTCGGCGGCGACGTCGTGCACTTCATCCCCGAGCGCCTGCGCGACGGCTACGGCCTCCAGGTGCCCGCTGTCGAGCGGCTGCACGCCGACGGCGTGAAGGTCATCGTGTCGGTGGACTGCGGTATCCGCAGTGCGGACGCCGGCCGACGCGCGCGCGACCTCGGCGTGGACCTGATCATCACAGACCACCACGAGCCCGAAGCGGAACTGCCGCCGGCGCTGGCGGTGATCAACCCGAAGCGGGCCGACTGCACGTATCCGGACAAGAACCTGGCTGGCGTCGGCGTGGCGTTCAAGCTCGTGCAGGCGCTGTGCCAGCGCTACGGCCGCGAGAAGTGGCTCCCGGCGTTCCTCAAGCTGGCCGCCATTGGTACCGTCGCCGACGTCGTACCGCTCGTGGGCGAAAACCGCATCATCGCCAAACTGGGACTCGAGAAGCTCTCGCAGGGACCGCACACGGTCGGGCTCCGCGCGCTGCTCGAATCGGCCGGGCTGCAGAACACGCCGATCGACGGCTTCCATGTGTCGTTCATGATCGCCCCGCGCGTGAACGCCGCGGGCCGCATGAGCACACCCGACCTGGCCACGCGTCTGCTGCTCGCGAGCGACGAGACGCAGGTCGACGAGGCCAGGCGGCTTGCCGAACAACTCGGCGAGGAGAACACGCGCCGGCAGACCTACGAAGCCGAGATCGTCGCCGACGCGAAGAAGCAGGTCGAGACGGACGTGCGCATCGGCGCGCACAACATCCTCGTGGTGGCCGGCGACGGCTGGCATCGCGGCGTCATCGGTATCGTGGCGTCGAAGCTGGTCGACGCGTTCTACAAGCCGACGATCGTCCTGTCGACCGAGGACGGCATCGCACACGGATCGTGCCGATCGATCCCGGCGTTCGACATGCTCGGCGCGCTCGATGGGTGCGCCGACTTGTTCGAGAAGTACGGGGGGCATCGGCAGGCGGCGGGACTCACGATGGACGCCGCGCGGATCCCGGAGTTCCGCGAGCGCATCAACGCGCATGGCCTGGCGTGCCTTGAACCGACCGACCTCATGCCGCGCCTGCGTATCGACGGCGAACTCCGCCTGGCCGACATCGACGCACGCGTGGTCGCCGGGCTGGAGCGGATGGCGCCATTCGGCCTCGCCAACAGCAAGCCGGTCTTCTCGGCACACGGGGTGCAACTCCTCGGCACGCCGCGCCGCATCAAGGATCGGCACCTCAAGGTGCAGGTGCGTCAGGACGGCCGCGTCTTCAGCGCCATCGCGTGGCGCGCGGTCGAGAAGGCCGCGCATTGGGAGGAGCACCGCCAGTCGCTGCAGCTGGCCTACTCCCTCGACAAGCAGACGTTCCGCGGCGAGACGACGCTCGAACTGACGGTCGCCGACATGCGGGCCACGGACACGCCGGGCACCGGGCATCGGGCACCGGGCACCGGATCGAGTTCGGCACCCGGCAACGGGCAACCGGCAACCGGATCCGAGGCGAGTACCGTCTGATGCGCATGCGACGCCTTCTTCGCGCGCTGCTTGCGGCGTTCGCGCTCGGCTTTGCCGCATGGCTCGGCCTCCAGTTGCGCGGGCGTCCGATCCTGACCGGCGAGGTCAGCGATCCGCGCACCGATCCCGACGCCGTCGTCGAGTCGAGCGGCGGCCTCATCACGCGGACGCGCGGCGAAGCGCGCGACATGGACCTGCGTCACGAGGGGCTGCGGACGTACCCCGATGGACGCACGGTGTTCCAGTCGGTCACCGTGACGGTGCCGCCTCGCGACGACAGGCGCGGCTTCACCATCAGCGGCGACGAGGCGGAGGTCACCAAGGACAACGCGCAGGTACGCCTCACGGGCAACCTGAAGCTCGTGACCAGCGACAACCTCACCATGACGGGGCCGGAGGCGACCTACGACTCGACCGACGGCATCATCCGCATCCCGGGCGACGTGCGCTTCACGCGCGAACGGATGACGGGGTCGTCGGTCGGCGCGACCTACGACAACACGCGTGACGTGCTATGGATGCTCGAGCGCGCGCGCATCGATATCGCCGCCGATCGACAGGGTCAGGGCGAAACGCACATGACGGCTGGATCGGCGGGCTTCGCGCGCGCCGATCGCTACATCCGCCTGCAGGACGCCGCGACAGTGAAACGGGAAGGGCAGGAGCTCACGGGCACGACCATCACCGTGTTCATGCAGCCCGAGGTCGACATCGTCGAGCTCGTCGAACTGCGCGACAAGTCGGCTGTCTCGCTGCCCGCGCCCCAACAGCTCCAGCAGTTGTCGGCCACCGACATCAACCTCGCGTACCAATCAGACGGCCGGACGCTGCGCCAGGTGACGCTTGCTGAACGCGCGAACGTGCGCTTCCGCGCGGAAGGCGGCGGCCAGGGGCGGCGCCTCGATGGTGCGCTCATCGACATGCAGCTCGATGCCGATGGGTCCACCATGACGGGCCTGACCGCGCAGGACCACGTGGCCCTGTCTGTGCCGCAGGCAGGCGCCACGCCGGCGCGCGTCATCACGGGGCAGTCGCTGACAGGCACGGGACAGCCGGGACGCGGCCTCACAGGCGCCACCTTCTCGAAGGACGTCGTGTTCCGCGAAACACGGCCGGCATCGCGAGGGCAGGCCGCCCTCGATCGCACCATCACCGCCGAGACCCTCGAATTGAACACGAAGGGCAGCCTCGACGCGATCGATCGCGCCACCTTCACCGGCAGCGTGCAGGTCAAGGACGCGCAACGCACGGCGTCGGCCCCACGGCTCGTCTACCGCACCGAATCGGGCGACATCACGCTGAGCGCGGAAGGCACCACCCTCACGGCGCGCGTCGATGATGCGCGCGGGTCGGTGCAGGCCCGCATCATCGACATCGTTGGCGGTGGCGATGATGTGGCGGCGGAGATCGACGTCCGCTCCGTGCTGCAGGGCGGAAGCGACGGCGCCACCCGCCCCGGCCTGTTCTCGGGAGACGAACCCGTGAACGTCACGGCGGCGCGGCTTGAACGCCGGGCCAAGAAAGCCGTCTACACCGGCGACGCCCAGATCTGGCAGGGGGCGACGTCGATCAAGGGCGACTCGATCACGCTCGACGAGGCCTCCGGCAACATGCTGGCCGCGGGAAAGGCCCGCACCGTGATGGAGATGGACGATCCCGACGCGGCGGCCGGGGCGCCCAGAAGCGTGACGACGGGCACGGCCGACGAGGTCGCCTACGACGACCAGGAACGCCGCGCCACGCTGCGCGGCACCGCACGCCTCGTGAGCGCGCGCGACGGCGACCTGCGCGGCAACCGCATCGAGATGTACATGCTCGACGGCGGTCGCCAGCTCGAGCGCCTGGAAGCCTACGAAGCGGTGACGCTCCAGACCGCGACGCGGAACGCGACGTGCGCCCGGCTGACGTACTTCACCAGGGAAGGGCGCTACCTCCTGAACGGCACACCCGTGGTGGTGCTCGAACAGTTCCCCAACGAGTGTCGCGAGACGACGGGCCGGCGCCTGACGTTCTTCCGCGCCTCCGACGTCATCACCGTGGACGGCAACCAGTCCACCCGAACGCAGGGTCGCACCGCCGGGACGTGCCCCGCCCTGAAGCCATCCTGATGGCCCTTCTGCAGACCGATCGCCTCACGAAGGCCTATGGCGGCCGCACCGTCGTGGGGGGCGTCAGCCTCGAGCTGCGCTCCGGCGAGGTCGTGGGCCTCCTCGGCCCCAACGGCGCCGGCAAGACGACCACGTTCTACATGTGCGTCGGCCTGGCGCGGCCCGACTCGGGTACCGTGACCCTCGACGGCGCCGACATCACCCACGATCCCATCTACGTCAGGGCCCGCAAGGGTCTGGCCTATCTGCCGCAGGAGGCGTCGATCTTCAGGGGCCTCACCGTCGAACAGAACGTGATGGCCATCCTCGAGACGATCGACCTCGACGCCGCCCACCGGCGCACCCGATGCCGGGAGTTGCTGGCCGAACTCTCCCTGTCCCATCTGGCACGGTCGAAGGCCTACACCCTGTCGGGCGGGGAGCGCCGACGTGTCGAGATCACGCGCGCCCTGGTCAACAACCCGAAGTTCATCCTGCTGGACGAACCCTTCGCCGGCATCGACCCGATCGCGGTCTCGGATATCCAGACCATCATCTTCCACCTGAAAAATCGTGGCATCGGCGTCCTCATTACGGACCATAATGTCCGGGAGACATTGAAGATCACCGATCGGGCGCATATTGTGCATGCGGGTACCATTTTCAAGAGTGGAACCCCTGAGGATCTGGCGGCCGACGAGGAGGTCAAGCGCATCTACCTTGGGACCGATTTCAGGCTCGACTGAGCCCTTTGCATCGTTGGCGTAGCCAGACACCATGGCCATCACCCAGAAGCTCCAGACCCGACTCTCACAGAAGCTCGTCCTGACGCCTTCGTTGCAGCAGGCGATCAAGCTGCTGCCGATGACGACGCTCGAGCTTGCCGAGCTTCTGAATCAGGAAATGGTCGAGAATCCGATGCTGGAGGAGGTGTCCACCGAGGAGTTGCAGACGGTGGAACCCCAGGCCCAGACGTCGGAGCCCGAGGCCCCCGAAGCGCCCAAGCCGGACAGGCCTGACGCCAACTGGGACGAGCAGGACTACGCCTACTTCTTCGGCGAATACCTGGACGATGGCGGCTACCGCTCCCGCATGCCCGTGGAGGTCAAGGAGTTGCCACCCATCGAGAACACGCTCTCGACGTCAGGCACATTGGCCGACCATTTGCTTTGGCAGTTGTCGATGCGCCTGGACATCTCTCCCGACGCACGCGAGATCGGCGAAGCCATCATCGGCAACCTGAACGACGATGGCTACCTCGTGGCGTCGGTTGACGAACTGGCGCAGATGGGCGACTGGACGCCCTCCCGGGTGGAGGAGGTGCTGACCATCCTGCAGCACCTGGATCCTGTCGGCGTGGCCGCGCGCGACCTCCAGGAATGCCTCACCCTTCAGTTGCGCCACCAGGGCTACGGAAACACGCCGTCCGACGTGATCGTCACCGAGCACCTCCGCCTGTTGCAGAACCATCAGGTTCCCGAGATCGCCAAGCGGATGGGCATGCCCATCGAACAGCTCAAGGACCACATCGAGATCATCAGGAACCTCGATCCCAAACCGGGCAGCCGCTTCAATCCCGCGCCGTCGCAGTACGTCATGCCCGACGTCTACATCGTCAAGGTGGAGGACCAGTACGTGGCCGCCCTCAACGACGATGGCCTGCCGCAACTGCGGATCAGCCCGGTGTACAAGCGCCTGCTGGACAACAAGCACGACGAGTCAGCGGCCGAGACACGCGCGTACGTGAAGGAAAAATTCCGCTCGGCGCTCTGGCTGCTCAAGTCGGTGGATCAGCGCCAGAAGACGATCATCAAGGTCGCCAACAGCATCATCCAGTTCCAGCGGGAGTTCCTGGATCACGGCATCGAGCACCTGCGCCCGCTCGTGCTGCGCGACGTGGCCGAGGACATCGGCATGCACGAGAGCACCGTCAGCCGCGTGGTGAACAACAAGTACATGCACACGCCGCAGGGCGTGTTCGAGATGAAGTACTTCTTCCACAGCGGCATCAGCAGTTCGTTCGGCGAGAGCGTCTCGTCTGTCACGATCAAGCAGCGGATCCGCAAGATCATCGAGGCCGAAGACGGCCGCAAGCCGCTCAGCGACTCGAAGATCGTCAGCATCCTCCAGCGCGAAGGGCTGGTGCTCGCGCGCCGGACGATCGCGAAGTACCGCGAAGAGCTCCGGATCCCCACGTCCAATCAGCGCAAGGTGCTGTACTGACCCCGCCGTACGAGGACGGCTCCGGCCATGGTCGTCATCCCCGATTCGGGTGCCCTGGGACTCACGGTTCGTGACCTCCTGACGCGCTGCGCAGGCACGGCGCTCGGCGACCTGACGGTGCGGGCCGGCGCCAACGGCCTCGGGCGTCTCATCACGCACGTATCGCTCCAGAAGACCGGCCTCGCGCTGACGGGGCAGGCCCACTACCTCGAGGACGGCCGCGTCCTCCTGTTCGGCCGCAGCGAGGTGCAGTACCTCGCCGAGCTCGGGCCTGACGAGCGCCGCCTGCGTCTCTGCGACGTGCTGCGTCCGGGACTGCCGTGCATCGTGATCACCGGCGGACTGGCCGTCGATCCGATCCTCGTGGAACTGGCCGACACCATGGACGTGCCGGTCCTGTCGACCGATGTCCTCACGTCCGAAGCGCTCGTGCGCCTCACGGGCCTTCTCGACGAAGCCCTGGCGCCCGTCGCGACGCTCCACGGCGTGCTGGTGGACATCCTTGGGCTGGGCGTCCTCCTGCTGGGCGAGAGCGGCATCGGCACGAGCGAATGCGCGCTCGACCTCGTGGTGCGCGGCCATCGCCTCGTGGCCGACGATGCCGTGGAAATCACGCGACGCGGCACCACGCTGGTCGGGACGTCGCCGGCCCTCACGCGGCACCACATGGAGGTGCGCGGCCTCGGCATCATGAACGTGCAGGACCTGTTCGGCGTCGCCTCGACGCGCCAGAGCGTGCACGTGGAACTGCTGGTCCGCCTGGTGCGCTGGGAGGCCCACACCGACTGCGACAGGCTCGGTCTCGACCAGACCACCGAGCCACTGCTCGGCGTGCAGGTGCCCGTCGTGGCCCTGCCCGTGGCGCCCGGCCGGAACATCGGCATCCTCGTGGAAGTGGCCGCCCGGCGTCATCTGCTGCTCGCGCGCGGCAACTCGGCGGCGCAGCGTCTCGTGGCCACGCTCGAAGCGGAACTGCGGGCGGGGGAGTCATGAGCCGCTTCATCGTGCTGACCGGCCTGTCCGGTTCGGGGAAGACCCAGGCCGTCAGGGCACTCGAAGACCTCGGCTACTTCTGCGTCGACAACCTGCCCGTCGCGCTCATTCCCACGTTCGCGGAACTGACGCTGCGCGCCGGCGGCGAGATCACGCGCGCGGCCGTCGTCGTCGACATCAGGGAACGGTCGCTCCTCAAGGCGTTTCCGGCGACCTACGCGTCCCTGCGCGACATGCCGGGACTGGACCCGCGGCTGATCTTCCTGGACGCGTCCGACGCCGCGCTCGTCAGGCGCTTCAGCGAAACGCGCCGGCCGCACCCGCTCGCCGAGCATCAATCGGTCAGCGAAGGCATCCGCGTCGAGCGCGAGCAACTCCAGCCGATCCGCGCGATGGCCGACCAGATCATCGACACGACGGACATGACCGTGCACGAACTGCGGCACGCGTTCATGGCCGCGTCGCGGGATCTCGGCGCGTCGTCTGGCCCTGTCGTCACGTTCCTCAGTTTCGGGTTCAAGCACGGCGTCCCGCTCGACGCCGACCTCGTGTTCGACGCGCGCTTCCTGCCGAACCCGCACTTCGTCCCGGAACTGCGACCCCACACCGGCCGCGACGCGGAGGTCAGGCTGTTCCTGGAGCAGTACGAAGATTACGCCACGTTCCTCGACAGAGTCGCGGACCTGCTGGCGTTCCTGCTGCCGCGGTACGCCGCAGAGGGCAAGAGCTACGTCACGGTGGCCATCGGCTGCACCGGGGGCACGCACCGGTCGGTGGCCATCGCCGAGCAACTGAAGCGACGCATGGCCGACGTCGACGGCATCCGCCTGCGCGTCCGCCACCGCGACATCGCGCATGAGTAGGGGCGGCCCTACGACCTGGGGATGGAGCGAACGGGCGTCGGCCCGTTCGTCGCGCCAGGGTTGAAAGCCCTGGCCTCCATGATTCGATGGAGTGGTGGCCTCCATTCGACGGGGTCGCCGGACGCGCAGGGCGTGGAAGAATGGGAGACATGGCAGACGCGGGACAGGGACTTGGCGTGGTCGTGGTGACGCACGGCCAGTTGGCGCACGAACTCGTGAACGCGGCGGAGATGATCGCCGGTGAGCAGGTGCGCTTCCAGGCCGTGGCGCTCGGCTGGCACGACGACCCGAACGCGGCGCGGGATCAGATCGCGGCCGCCGTCGCGCGCGTGGCCGGCGGCGCGGGCGTGCTGATCCTCACCGACATGTTCGGCGGCACGCCCAGCAACCTCGGAATCACGTTCCTCGAAGACGATGAAGTGGAGGTCGTGACGGGCGTGAACCTGCCGATGCTGGTGAAGCTGGCAAGCCTCGACAGCAGCAACAGCGGCCTGCTGGCCATCGCGCGGCAGGTGCGCGAGCACGCGCGCGAAGCCATTCGCGTGGCGTCGGATCTGATGCGCCCCGACGCCGGTTCGTAAGTCGATGGTGACGCGAGAAGTGACCATCGTCAACCCGCTCGGCCTGCACGCCCGCGCGGCGGCCCGCTTCGTCCGGCTGGCGTCTCGGTTCGGCTCGACGGTACGCGTGGCCAGGGGACAGCGCGAACTCGACGGCAAGAGCATCCTCGGTCTGCTGCTGCTCGGCGCCGCGCGCGGATCGACGATCGTCATCCGCACGGAAGGCGACGACGCCGAGGCGGCGGCCGAGGCACTGGCCACGCTCGTCGCCGACGGATTCGGGGAGGTCTGACGTGCTGATGCTGACAGGTGTCGCCGTGGCTCCCGGAGAAGCGCTCGGGCCGGCCGTCGTGGTGCGACTGCGCACGCACGACGTCAGGTACCGCATCGCAGCCGACGCTGTCGCCGCGGAACAGGCGCGCCTGGTCGAGGCGTGCGAACGCACCCGCGGGCAACTCGAGGAGATCCGCGACAGGACCCGTCACGTGGTCGGCGCCGACCTCGCCGGCATGTTCGACGTGCAGCTGCTGATGCTCGGCGATCCTCTGCTGCGCGAGCGCGCCGACGCCCTGATTCGTACGCGGCAGGTCAACGCCGAATGGGCGGTGGTCGAGGCAGGGGAGGAGTTGATGCAGCGCCTCCGCGCCATCGAGGATCCGTACCTGCAGGAGCGCCACGGCGATCTCAGCGACGTCCTCGGACGCGTTCGCGCCAACCTGCAGCGCGACGACAGCGACGCGGGCTGGCTCAACGCGCAGCTCGCGCGCTTCGCGGAGCCGTGCGTCTTCGTCGCCGACGACCTGCCCGTCTCCGTGGCGGCGCAACTGGACTGGAGCCGGCTCGCCGCACTGGCGACAGACGCCGGCACGCGCACGGCGCACACGGCGATACTCGCGCGTTCCATGGGCATCCCCGCCGTCGTCGGACTTCAGGAAGCCACGCGGGTCGTGCCGCCCGGCGTCATGCTGCTCGTTGACGGAACCCGCGGCGCGATCGCCGTCGATCCGCCGCAAACGGTGATCGAAGCCACGCGTCGACTGCTCACGCCGACGGCAGTCCCGAAGCCGCTGCTCTCCGGACCTGCGACGACGGCAGACGAGGAACCGGTTCATCTCTATGCGAACGTCGAGCGTCCCGAGGATGTGGCGTTCGCATGGCGGGAAGGCGCCGCTGGACTCGGACTCGTGCGATCCGAGTTGCTGCTCGGTGGGCAGCCGATCGGAAGCGTCAGCGAACAGTTACAGATAGACGCCTACCGCGCCGTGCTCGACGAGGCGGGCGACAGGGAAGTCACCATCAGGACCTTCGACATCACGCCGGAGGAGATCGGCCTGCCGGAGCTCTTCGATGTCGAGCCTCGCGAGCGGCTCGGCATGCGCGGATTGCGGCTGGGACTGGTCCGCCCGGAACTGCTGGAGCGTCAGTTCCGCGCACTCGTGAAGGCAGGGCAGGGCAGGAATCTGCGCATCCTGTTCCCCTTCGTGACCACGGTCGAAGAAGTCGTGCGCGCGACGCGTATCCTGGCCGAGCAGGCGGAGCGCCTCGACCTGCCCGCGCCACCGGCTGGCGTCATGGTGGAAGTGCCCGCCGCGGCGCTCGACGCGAGGCGCCTGGCGCAACACGCGTGCTTCCTGAGCATCGGGACGAACGATCTCACGCAGTACACGCTGGCCGCCGATCGCGGCGACGTCAGGCTGCAGCACCTGTACGACTCGAAGCATCCGGCGGTCCTGCGGTTGATTCGAATGGTGGTGCGCGGGGCGCGCCGTCATGGCCGGCGCGTGGCCGTGTGCGGTGAGATGGCCGCGGACGCGGCGCTGCTGCGCGTATTGATTGGCCTGGGGTTGCGCGAGTTCAGCATGGCCGCCACGTCGTTGCGGCAGGCGCGTGACGCGGTACGCGGCCTCAGCCTCGCCGACGCACAGGACGCCGCGCTTGCGGCGTTGTCGGGCGCGGAGACGTCAGCCCCGTCGCCAGCGGCCTGACACACGAATGCCGCGACCCATCCTGGCGCCGCGGCATCCCATCATTCGGCATTCGGCATTCCTAGAACGGAATGTCGTCGTCGCCCTCGCCGCCCGCGGGGTCGAAGCCACCGCCGCCGCCGCTGCTGCTGCCGCTCGACGAGCTCGAGCCACCACCGTAGTCGTAGTCGTCCTCGCCGCGGCTGCCGCCACCGCCACGTCCACCGCCGCCGCTTCCCAGCAACTGGATACGATCGGCCACGATTTCGGTGGTGTATCGCTTCTGACCGTCCTTGTCGTCCCAGGAGCGCGTCTCGATGCGACCTTCGACGTAGATTTGTTTGCCCTTCTTCAGGTAGTCCTGCAGCGACTCGGCCTGCTTGCCCAGCAGGACGATGCGATGCCATTCGGTCTTCTCGACCCAGTCACCGGTCTTGCTGTCCTTGCGCCTGTCGGTGGTCGCGATGCTGAACCGCGCGATCGCGAACCCGTTGCCGGTGAACTTCAGTTCGGCGTCCCGTCCGAGGTTTCCCACGAGAATGGCCTTGTTGACGCTTCCCATACGCTTCCTGCTCTCTCCACCCGGGCATCCCGGGTCCGTCACGCCCCGACGCCCCCGCCAGGGTACAGTCTGTTCGCGGCCCTGTGAGGCGGGCCGGGCAACCCCGGTCCCCTGCCCCCTGTCTTACCGCGGCCGGCGGTTCAAGCCATCGAGTACCTGCTTGGCGAGGACGGCCACCTCGCTCTGCGGGTAATTCCTGATCACCTGCTGGAAGCTCTCGCGCGCGCGGTCGTTCTCGCCGAGCAGGCTCAGCGCCACGCCGCGCTTGTACAGCGCCTGCGGCACGCGATCGCCAGACGGATAGTCGGCGATGACCTTCTCGTACGCCGCCACCGCTTCCTTGAACTTGCCATCGAGCTGGTACGACTCGCCGATGTAGAACTGCGCGTCATCCGCCCTGTCGTGCGTGGGGAAGGTGCGGATGAACTGCTCGAAGCCGGAGATCGCCAGCGGCCACTGACCGGCCGCGTAGTCGGCCTGCGCCGTGTCGAGCATGCGCTGCGGCGACAATCCGCCTGCCGGTCCCGTCGGCCCTCCCGGGGTTGCCACGCCGGGTGTCCCCGTCAGCGGCGCGCCCGTGCCCGCCGGCTGCGGCGCCGGGATCATCGTCCCGTCAGGACCGGGAATCATCGTGACGGCGGGCTGCAGTTGCGACGGCAGCGTGTTGACCGCCTCGCGCAGCGACGTGAGTTCCTGTCCGATCGTGTTGACGCGCGTGTTGTTCTCGTCGAGCCGCTCACGCACGACGCGCAGATCGCTCCCGAGGTTGTCGATGAGCAGCTTCTGATCCGCGAACTGCTTGCGCGTGGTGTTGGCCTGGTCGTCGAGCTTCGCGTTGAGGCTCTTCAACGTGTCGGCCAGGGACACGAGCACGAGCTGCAGTTGCTGCGACTGCTCCTGCAGCATGCGGATGTCGGCCATCAACTGCTGGTGCTCGCGGTTGGCGGCGCGGGCCGGCTGCGCGAGGCCCACGAGCAGGGCGCCCGTCAGGGCGCCGATCACGATGCGCGTCATGGGTGTACGTCCTTACTTGCTGGTGACCACGAAGTGCGCGCGACGGTTCTTCGCCCACGCCTCTTCGTTCGAACCTGGATCGAACGGGAACTCCTTGCCGTATGACACCGTCTTGAGGCGGTTGGCCGGGATCCCGAGAGAAATCAGATACGCACGGGCCGTCTGCGCACGGCGTTCGCCGAGAGCCAGATTGTACTCGGCCGTGCCGCGCTCGTCGCAATGCCCTTCGATCGTGACGACCCAGCTCGGATACTGCTTGAGGATGTCGGCATTCTTCTGGAGCGTGGCCTGTGTCTCGCCAGCCATGTCGGCGCTGTCGAGCAGGAAGAACACCGGCTGCAGCGGGCTCTCGCGGTTCAATTCGTCGAGCGACCGCGCGTTGTAGTCCACCGATGTGCCCGAGATCCCAGGCTCGAACGGCACCGACGCAACGGGCGGTTCGGGCTCGGCAATGGGCTCCGGCGGCGGAGGCGGGACGTTGCCCGTCTGCACGCCTGTCGACGGCGGCGGGGGAGTCGGCCGGGCGACGGGAGGCTTCTTGCGGCTGCACGCGGACGCGGTGGCAACGACCACCAGGATCAGGGCAACGAGTCGGACGAGGCGAGCGGACATGCGAGACGTCTCCTTCGAGCGCGGAACCTGGTTCAGCGCGACCAGCTGGGCTGCACGTTGTTGCCCGACCGGGTAACCGGACGCAGGTCCCTGCCGTCGCGGGCGATGGTGAAAATCTGGGACCGCCCCGCGCGCGTGGATGCAAACGCGAGGTGACGGCCGTTCGGAGCCCAGGAGGGACTCTCGTTGCTGCCCGTACCATCGGTGATGGTGCGGATCTGCCCCTGTTCGAGGTTGAAGATCTTGATGTCGAAACCCGGCCCCGTCTGGCCGGCGTACGCGATCTCGTTGTAGGGCGCCGGCGACCACGTCGCACGGTCGGCCCACGTCTCGCTCGTGATGCGTCGCGGCTGCCCCATCCCGTCTGCGTCGACGATGTAGATCTGCGGCCGGCCCGACCTGTCTGACGTGAAGGCGATCTGGTTGCCCGCCGGCGACCACGTCGGCGTCGAATCGTTCCCCTGATGGCGCGTCACGCGCCGCAGGTTCGACCCGTCGCGATTGACCGTGTAGATCTCCATGTTGCCGTCGCGATTGGTCATGAACGCGATGCGATTCCCGTCGGGCGAGAACGCCGGCAGGAAGTTGTGGATGGTCTCGGTGCCGCCCGCCGGCTGGTCCATCTTGCCCTGATAGATGTACGACACGTAGACGTCGGGGTACCCGCGGCGATAGGACGTGTAGGCAATCGCACGGCCGTCGAGCGACCAACTCGGATTGATCGCGAGCGAGCGGTTGACCGTCACGCGGCGCTGGTTCTCGCCGTCGTAGTCGGAGATGTAGATCTCCTTGATGTTGCGCTGGTCGATGGGACCGCGCGTCTTCTCGCCGTCGCGATCGCTGGCGAAAGCCAGCTTCGTACGCGCCACGCCCGCCAGCTTGCGCGTGTCCATGTGCAGTTCATCCGCGATCGTGTGGGCGAACGATCGTGGATTGCTGGCAGACGCGGTGTACTCCTTGGCCCACGCGCTTCGCTGCATGGCCACGTCGAACATGCGCACCTGCACCGTCAGGCTCGAGGCGTTCTGCCGGACCGCGCCGATCACGACAAAGTCGACGCCCAGTTCCTTCCACTGCCCGAAGTTCACCGTCTCGAAGGAGGTTGCCGGCGTGATAGCCGAGTAGCTCGCGCGCGGGATGAGGTCATACTCACGCTCGAACCGCAGATCGTCCCAGAGCACCTGGCCGATCAGATCCGCAGGCGCCTTGAGATCGGCGGAGCCCGCGATGAAGTTCGGCACGGCGAGCTTCGGCGCGGCACCGCCGCCAACCACGAACCCCGTGCTGATCTCGGTGGGCTGCTGCGTCGGCGGCGTGGCAGGCTGCTGCGACGCCGGAGGAGCGGTCGGGGGCGGCTGCTGCGACGCCGGCACCTGGCGGCCCTGCGGTGCGGCAACCATCAGCGCGGTGGAAGCGAGGGCCCCGAGGCCCGCCATCACGAGAGTGCGTGGGGCTCGAATCATGGGATGAAGTTGAACTCCAGGTTCACCGTAAGCGTGGGGTTGGTGTACTCGGCCGGGAGCGAGGGCAGTTTGGTCAGCATCAACGCACGCGTGGCCGCCTGATCGAGCAGGAAATTCCCGCTCGTCCGCGCCACCGACACGTTGCTCAGCGTGCCCTGACGATCGATGACGAAGCGCATGACGGTACTGCCGCGCGTCCCCTGGTTCTGACGGAAGTTGCGGTGAACGATCTGCAGCATCTCTGCGACGTACGCGGGACAGCAGAAGTTGCCGAGGTTGATCTGGCCGCCCGAGCCTCCACCGCCGGTGGACAACCCGATGCTGTCGCTCACGACGCCGGTGTCGGCCTTCGCCTGACCTTCGCTCACTCGCGCGCCTGTACTCGGCGTGCGTGCGCGTGCCTGGTCGGTGGTGGCGGGAGGCACCACTGCCGGAGGACGCGCGGGCGTCGGACGAGGCGCCGCCTTGGTGGGCTCGACCATCTCGGGTGGCTTGGCGGCCGGCGGCGTGACGGGCGACGGCTTCTCGTCGGGCTTCGGTTCGACGGCCTGCTGCACCGGACGACCGGACATCGACGTCAGTCCACCCGCGCGCGGTCCCGGCGCGCCGCCGAGGCTGATCGTCATCACCTCGCGCTCGTCGACGTCGCGGGTGCGCCACGACGAGGGCGTCAGCACGACGGCGAGGATCAGGAGTCCGTGCGCGACGAGCGACAACGCGATCATGCGGCCGAAGCCGTCGGTTGTCGGCCGATCGGCGAAGGCGCCATCAGCGAGGGCGTACGTCGGGGCAGGGGAGGCCACGTCCGCTACCGCTCCCCCGGGAGGCGCGACACGAGGCCCACCTTCTCGACGCCAGCCGATTTCAGCGCGTCCATGACCGTCATCGTCTCCTGGACGGTGACGGCACCGTCAGCGCGCAGATAGACGCTCTTGTCACTCTTGCCCTGCAGTGTCTGCCGCATCCGTTCGCCGAGCACGTCGACGCGGATGAACTCCTCGTCGAGCTGCACGCGCCGGTCCTTGCCAAACGACAGGGGAATCGTGACGAACACGCGCTCGTTGCTGAGGGTTTGCGATCGCTGCGCGACGGGCAGGTTGACGTCGAGACCGCGCGTCATCATCGGCGCCGCCACCATGAAGATGATGAGCAGCACCAGCATCACGTCGACGAGCGGGACGACGTTGATCTCGGCCAGCGCCGTCGCCGCCACCATCCGTCCTCGTCGTCCGCGTCCCCCGCCACCGCCTGTTGCCTGTACCTTGGGCATGGTCGTGTCCGGGAACGTGGCCTAGGTGAAGTTGCGCTCGGAGATGTTGAGGAACTCCAGCGAGAAGTCCTCCATCGCCGAAGCGAACCCGCGCACCTTGGCCGTGAAATGGTTGTAGAAGTACACGGCGGGAATGGCTGCGAACAGGCCGGCGGCCGTCGCGATGAGCGCCGAGGCGATGCCGGGAGCCACCACGCCAAGGCTCGACGAGCCCACGGCACCAATCGCCTGGAACGCCGTCATGATGCCCCAGACCGTCCCGAACAGGCCGATGTACGGCGTGATGCTCGCCGTGGTCGCCAGGAATCCCACACGCGCCTCGAGCTTGGCCAGCTCGGAGCCGCTGGCGCGCAGGAGTGCGCGGTCCACGGCCTCGAGACTCTTGAGCGTTGGACGTGCGCCCCCAGCTGCCGGCTTGTCACCGGTCGCGCCACGCAGCTGCGTGTTCAGCTCGCCGTAGCCCGCCTGGAACAGACCGACGAGCGGACTGTCGCCGAGGGAGCGGCACACGGCCTGCACCTCGGAGAACTTGCTGCTGCGCCGGAACACGTCGAGGAATTGCCGCGTCTGCGCCTCGGCCTTCCGGAACGCCAGCGTCTTGTACGCGACGATGCCCCACGAAAGAACGGAGAAGAGGACGAGAAGGGCGAGGACGAGCTGCTCGAAGAGCCCTGTCCGTGTGACGAGTGAGATGACGTCAGTCGCCGTCTCCGCGGTCTCCGCCGCGGGTCCGGCAAGCTCTTGCAGGGCAAGAGCGCACACCCAGAGCGTCTGCAAACAGGCCTCCGCTATGCATGATCAGTGCGCCGCTGGGAAGGCGCGAACATGGAAGCGTACCACGCACACGAAAATTCGGTCAACTCCATGATATCGTGGCAGTTCTGGTCATTCGACGCGGCTGTCGGCTCGACCGGCACGCCCGCGGCACCCCGCTCATGATCCGCTACCTCAGCATCCGCCAACTCGCGGTGATCGACGCGCTCGACCTCTCGCTTGACGAGGGTCTCACCGTCCTCACCGGCGAGACAGGAGCCGGCAAGTCGGTGCTCGTCGAGGGAATCGGCCTGCTGCTCGGCGGGCGCGCGTCTGCCGACATGGTCCGGACCGGCGCCGCCACCGCCACCGTTCAGGCGATCGTCGCCACGCCCGACGGCCGGGAGGTCATCGTCAGGCGGGAAGTGTCTGCCGAAGGGCGGTCGCGCGCGTTCATCGACGACGTGCTTGTCACCGCGGCGACGTTACGAGATCGGATGACGGCGTGGGTGGATCTCCACGGTCAACACGAACATCAGACACTCCAACTCCCGGAGACGCACCTCGACCTCCTGGATCGCGTGGCGGGACTGGCGCCGCTCCGTGCCGAGGTGCGCGACGCGCATGTCACGTGGACGGCCGCCCGGGAGGCACTGGCGGCCACGCAGCTGGACGCCCGCGAACGCGCGGCGCGGATCGAACTCCTGTCGTTCCAGCTCGGAGAAATCGACAAGGTGTCGCCGCTTGCCGGCGAGGACGAACAACTCGCGGCCACCAGACAGGTGCTGGCCAACGCCGGGCGGCTCCAGCGTTTGGGGCAGGAGGCCTACCAGGCGCTGTACGAGGACGAACACGCCGCACTCCAGATGCTTGCGACGGTCTGGAAGCGCCTCGATGAACTGGCGCACGTCGATCCCGCTGCACAGCCGTACGCCGTGCAGCGCGACGTGGTGAAAGCGCAGCTCGACGATTTGGCCTACTTCCTGCGCGACTACGTGTCCGGCATCGAGGCATCGCCGGAGCGCCTGCAGGAGGTCGAGGATCGACTGGCGCTCCTGGAGCGGTTGAAGCGCAAGTACGGCCCGACGCTTTCGGACGTCGGCAGACATCAGACGATGCTTCGCGAGCAACTCGCCACGCTGCAGCAGCCGGAGGGGCAGGTCGCCCGCCTGGAGGCTGCCGCGGATGAGGCCGCGCGGGTGTACCGCGAAAAGGCTGGCGCGCTCTCGCTCGCCCGTCGGACGGCCGCCGCGCCCTTCGCCGAACGGCTCCGCGCCGAACTGGCCGGCCTCGCGATGCCGCACGCCGAGGTGACGTTCAGATTCGAGCCATTCGACTCCGCCGCGGGAGATCTCCTCGGCGTCGGTCAGGACCAGTGGACGGCGTTCGGGTTCGACAGCGCCGAGCTCCTGTTGTCGGCCAACCCCGGCGAGGCGCCGCGACCACTGGCGCGCGTGGCCTCGGGCGGCGAGTTGTCTCGAGTGATGCTCGCGGTGAAGGTGCTCGATACGCCGGAGCGAACCGGCCGCACCCTCATCTTC
Organism: Acidobacteriota bacterium; assembly: GCA_020845575.1. Taxonomy (NCBI): domain Bacteria; kingdom Pseudomonadati; phylum Acidobacteriota; species Acidobacteriota bacterium. Next base: position 89,209 of record JADLFL010000014.1, read on the forward strand.
GACGAGGTGGACGCGGGAATCGGTGGGCGAGTGGCAGACACTGTCGGTGCCAGGCTGCACGCGCTGGCGGCGCACGCCCAGGTGCTGTGCGTCACGCACCTGGCGCAGGTGGCCGCGCACGCCGACGCCCACATCCACATCAGCAAGCATGTGAGTGGCGGCCGTACGACCACGACGGCCGGGCCCCTCGACGGGGAAGGCCGCGTGCAGGAGCTGGCGCGGATGATGGCGGGGGATACGTCGGCACCGATGCTCGAGGGTGCCAGATCCCTGCTGCACGCCAAGACGCCAACTTCGACGCGGGTCCGCACGACCGAGGCGAAAGGCGAAAGTGGCCGAGGCGAAAGCGAAGCCGCGGCAAAAGGCGAAAGCGAAAGTGCGGGGCGCGACGAGCGTCACAAGGGCAAGGGACGTGGCTCGAAAGTATCTGGTTGAAGCGTACGGCTGTCAGATGAACATGCACGACGGCGAACGGCTCGCCGGCCTGCTCGAATCCGCCGGATTCGAAGCGACCGCCGACCCGGCCGACGCCGACGTCATCGTCATCAACACTTGCAGCGTCCGCGAACGTGCGGAGGAGAAGCTGTTCACGCGCCTGGGCGAATTCCGTGAAGCCGCACAGGCCGTGGGCAATCAGCCCGTGATCGCCGTCACGGGATGCGTCGCGCAGCAGGAAGGTGCGGCACTCCTGAAACGCTCGAAGTTGATCGACGTCGTCGTTGGCACGCAGCGTGTGAAGCAGCTGCCGATGCTCGTCACGCGCGCGCTGGACGAGACGGATGTCGGCCCGCACGTCGATATCAATCCCCACGAAGACGTGTCGTTTCCGCTTGGCATCGCGCGTCGCACCGATGCGATCAAGGCCTACGTGAACATCATCGAAGGCTGCAACGAGTTCTGCGCATTCTGTGTCGTGCCGTACACGCGCGGCCACGAACGCATGCGACCGTCGGCCGAGATCCTGGCCGAAGTCAGGGAAGCCGCCGCTCGCGGGCACAGGGAAGTACAGCTCCTCGGGCAGATCGTGAACCACTACCAGGCTCCAGACGATGCCACGTGCGATTTCGCGGGTTTGCTGGAGCGCGTGCACGAGGTACCCGGCATCGAGCGGATCCGTTTCGCGAGCCCTCATCCGCGCCACGTGACGCCTCGTCTGCTCGAGGCATACCGCACGCTGCCGAAGGTTTGCCGGCACCTGCACCTGCCAGTCCAATCGGGCTCCACGCGCATTCTGGCTGCGATGCGACGGCGGTATTCCCGCGAGCGCTACCTCGAAATCATCCAGGAGGCCCGCGAAGTCGTCCCAGACATCCAGTTGTCGACAGACATGATCGTCGGCTTCCCGGGCGAGACGACCGCCGACTTCGAGGATACGCTCACGCTGACGGCCACAGCGCAGTACCACAGCATGTTCAGCTTCAAGTACTCGCCGCGCCCGCGTACGCTGGCCATCAAGCGCATGCCAGACGATGTGCCGGAGGTCGAGAAGACGCGCCGCATCGTCCAATTGCAGGCGCTGCAGCGGGAGATCCAGGGCGCGCTGCACAGGCGGGCCGTCGGCAGCGTGCAGCAGGTGCTCGTCGACGCCACGAGCCGGCGCCGCGATCACGAACTGTCTGGCCGCACCGGTGGCAACACGGTCGTCAATTTCCCTGGTGATCCCGCGTGGCTCGGCAGATTCGCGCAGGTCAGGATCACCGACGCCGGCCCGAACAGCGTCCGCGGCGAGATCGTCGCGGTGGAGGACTGATGCCCATCCCGATGCTGATCAAGGGGCTCATGATGGACCCCGTCACCAACATGCCGATCGTCGTCTTGCGCGATCACGCGGGGGAGCGCACACTCCCCATCTGGATCGGCATGTTCGAGGCACACGCCGTGGCGCTGCAACTGGAGAACAGCCACTCGGCGCGACCGATGACGCACGATCTCCTGCGCCACATCATCGAAGCCCTGGGGGGCGCGGTATCGGAAATCCACATCACGGACGTCAAGGAAGGGACATTCTTCGCGCACGTCTACGTCACGCTGCACGGTGACACCGTCGCCGTCGACGCCAGACCATCAGACGCGCTCGCCCTGGCGCTCCGTTCCAGAGCCCCCGTCTACGTCGCCGAGCACGTCCTGGCCGACGCCAAGCCTCTGGCCGCACCAACGTCCCAGGAGACCGAACGCCTCCAGCACTGGCTGGAGAGCCTCGATCCCGACGACATGGGCCAGTACAAGATGTGATCGCACCGCCTTCCCGTAGAATGCCCGTGGGCACGACGAACGACCGATGATTCTGGCCATCGCCAATCAGAAGGGCGGCGTGGGGAAGACCACGACCGCGATCAACCTGGCAGCGGCACTGTCTCTGCGCGGACGGCCGACCCTGCTCGTGGACCTCGATCCGCAGGCCAACAGTACGATGTCGTTCCTCGACATGACGGCTGTGGGCGCGAGCATGTACGAGGCGATGACAGGCGAGGGCGGCGTCACGCTGCCGTCGATCATCACGCCAACAAACCAACCGCACCTCAGCCTCGCCCCGGCCCGCATCGCTCTGGCGAAGCTGGAGGCCAAGCTGGTCGGCGAGCTCGATGCCCACTTCCGCCTCAAGGAAAAGCTCGCACCACTCGAATCGCAGTTCCCCTACATCGTCATCGACTGCCCGCCGACCCTGGGGCTCCTCACCGTCAATGCACTCGTCGCGGCCACGCATCTCGTGGTCCCCATCCAGTCGTCATACTTCGCGCTGGAAGGTACGGACGACCTGCTCGAAACGGTGGGGAAGGTGCAGGTTCGCGCCAATCCGTCGCTACAGGTGCTCGGCGTGCTGATTACCATGCACGACCGTCGAACCAGCCTCGCGCGCGACATCCGTGAACAGATTCAGAAAGTGTTCGGCCAGAAGGTGTTCAAGACCGTGATCACGAAGAGCGTCAGGCTCGAGGAGAGCCCGGCGTACAAGGAAGCCATTTTCAGCTTCGCGCCGGAGTCGTCCGGCGCATCCGAGTACTACAGCGTCAGCGAGGAGGTTCTGAGCCGTGTCTAAGCGAGGGCTCCCTGAAACCGTTCGCATGCGTCACGACGCACACTACGTCGACACACTGACCGCCTCGGCCGGCGCACCGGTGGGACGGATGATTCCGATCGAGCACATCGATCCGAACCCGAACCAGCCGCGCCAGGTCATGGGCGACCTCTCGGAGCTCATCGCCTCCGTCAAGGAACAGGGGCTCATCGAGCCCATCGTTGTCCGACAGCGCGGGACACGGTTTCAGATCGTGGCGGGGGAGCGTCGCTACCAGGCGGCCGTCAGGGCAGGCATCGAGGAACTCCCTGTCGTCATCCGCGACGTCGATGACGTGGGCATTCTGGAAATCGCCCTGGTCGAGAACCTTCAGCGCAAGGATCTGACGGCATTCGAAGAGGCCGAAGCGCTCCACGCCCTCTGCCAGAAGGCGGGCTACACGCACGAGAAGCTGGCGCAGAAGCTGGGCAAGAGCCGCACGGTGATCACCGAATCGCTCTCGCTCAACCAGATGCCCGACCAGATCAAGCAGCTTTGTCGGCTGGCCGACATTTCCTCCAAGTCATTGCTGTTACAGGTAGTTAGACAAAGTGACCCAGAGAAAATGGCGGTACTCGTCGAGCAGATGTCACGCCAGGGCGGCATGACCCGACAGGAAGTGCGCGAACAGGCCAAACCGAAGGCGCCAGCCAGGGGTCGGCCGCGTGCGTACACATTCACGTACAAGGCGCCCACCAAACAGTTCGCATTCTCCCTGAGCTTCAAGAAGACCACCGTCGAGCCAGACGAGGTCATCGAAACCCTCGAACGCATCCTCGACGACCTCAAGACCAAACGCCTCGAATCCCACGCCACACCGGACGGCCCAACATCCGGGGAATAGACAGTCAATGGGCGGCCTGGCCCGGAGGGCCGACCCGACCTCTGCCACGAGGCCGACAGAGGAAGACGCCCTAAAGGATTTGGCTGTAAGTTAACATAATGTGTATTATCGGACTCTAGGCATAAAGCTAATCTTTGCGCCTGTTGAAGCCCTGTGTGGATGTTGTTGTGTGGTTCGCCCTAACGCCACCGGCCGCGACAGTTGGCGACGGCCACGACTTCTGGAATGATCGTCTGACTGAACGGGTCGCCCTCGTCGGCTGGCCTGGCCGACACGACCCGCATGCTGCGCACGCTCGATCGCTACATCATCCGTGAGACCCTCGCGCCGTTCGGGCTGACGCTGCTCATCCTGACGTTCGTGCTCCAGATCCCCACGATCATGGACGTCGCCGAAGGACTCATCGCCAAGGGCGTGACGCTGCCGACCATCGGGCAGATCCTCCTGACGCTCCTGCCCTCGTCGCTGGCCCTGACCATCCCCATCAGCCTCCTCGTGGGTCTCCTGATGGCGCTCGGACGACTGTCGGCCGACCGCGAGGCCGTGGCCATGCAGGCGTGCGGCGTCAGCCTCTACCGGATCCTGCGACCCGTGCTCCTGATGGCACTGGTCGGCACGGCCGTCACGGCCTGGATCATGGTCGACGCCATGCCGCGGGCCAATCAGGCCTTCCGGACCATCACCTTCCGGATCGTCCAGGCCAAGGCCGAGGGTGACGTCAAACCACGGGTGTTCTTCACCGAGTTCCCGAACCTCGTCCTGTACGTCCGTGACGTGCCGCCCAATACCAGGGGCTGGAAGGGCGTCTTCCTCGCAGACACCCGCAATCCGGGCGAGCCGCAGCTCCTCACGGCCGAGAGCGGCCATTTCGTCCTGGATCCCGGGCAGCGCCGCGTCGACCTCATCCTCGAAGACGGCATCCTGCACCGCTCGCAGACCGACACGCCGGCGCAGTACGAGCTGCAGCAGTTCGGGTCGCTGACCGTCCAGCTCGACCCTGAGACAGTGTTCCCACGGCAGAGCCTGGCCAAGGGCGACAACGAGCTGACCATCCCGGAGCTGCGCGCCAAGGCGGCGGAGCTGCGCGGTCAAGGGCTGTCTGCCCACAACCCGATCATGGCGATTCAGCGCAAGTACACCATTCCGGTGGCCTGCCTCGTCTTCGGGCTGATTGCGCTCGTGCTCGGCATCACGCACCGCAAGGACGGCAAGAACGCCGGGTTCGTGATCGGCATCGGCGTGGTGCTCGTGTACTACGTGCTGATGTACATGGGCGAGGCCCTCGCCAAAGGCCAGAAGGTGCCCGCCGACCTCGCCCTCTGGATCCCCAACATCGTCCTCGGCTCGGCGGGGCTGGTGCTGCTCGTGCTGAAGACGCGCGGCTACGAGTTCTCCCCGTCGATCAGGATCCCGGTACCGGCGCGCGTGGCCGCGTGGTTCTCACGCCGCAGCGCCGCAGACGCACCGGCCGGCGACACGACGCCCGACAAGGCGGCCGAGGCCTGGACGACAGCCGGGCGCGCGCGAAAGCCAGGCGCCAACCAGGTGGTGATCGTCATCAAGGTGCCGCAGGGGATTCTCCCCTCCTTCAACATCCTCGATCGCTACCTGAGCCGGATCTACCTGCGCGTCTTCGGCGTGACGTTCCTCGGGATGCTGGCGGTGTTCTACATCGCCATCTTCACCGACTACAGCGAGTACCTCTTCAAGGGCCGGACGACGGGGGGATTGCTCCTGAGCTTCTTCGCGTACTCGACGCCGCAGTACATCTACTACATCACCGCGCTGGCGGCGCTCGTCGGCACGCTGGTCACCGTGGGCCTGCTCACGAGGACGAGTGAGCTGACGGTCATGCAGGCGTGCGGCGTGTCGCTGTATCGCGCCACGGTCCCGATGCTGCTGTTCGGGTTGCTCTGGAGCGCGGTGCTCTTCGGCATGGAGCAGAGCATCCTCGCGGCGTCGAACCGGCGGGCGGAGGAACTGCGCGCGCTCATCCGCAGCGGCGTGGCACGCACGTACGGCCTGGCCAGCCGCCAGTGGATGGCGGGCAGTCATGGCCAGTTGTACCACTACGGCCGTTTCGACCCCGGTGCGCAGCGGCTCGAGGACTTCACCGTCTACACCTTCGGGTCGCGGGGCTGGAACATCGTCGGTCGCACGTACGCACGCGTGGCCACGAACATGAACGACACGACATGGCGCGCCGACCTGGGATGGCAGCGCACGTTCGGCGACAAGAATGCCGTGACGCAGTTCACGGTCTTCCCCACGCAGACCATCGCGCTCGATCCGCCGGCGTACTTCGGCGTCGAGGAACCGGAGGCCGTCCTCGCCGAGCGCCTCAAGGTGCCGCAGTTGCGCACGCACATCGCCGAACTGGAGAAGGCCGGCTACAGCACCATTCCGCTGCAGGTGGCCTTGCACAGGAAGATCGCGTTCCCGTTCATCACCGTGATCATGACGCTCATCGCCATCCCCTTCGGCGTCACCACCGGACGCAAGGGCACGATGTTCGGCATCGGCATCGGCATCGCCCTGGCCATCCTCTACTGGACCACCCAGAGCTTCTTTGCCGCCGTCGGTAGCGCCGGTGTGCTGGCTCCCCCGCTCGCCGCCTGGGCCCCGAACATTCTCTTCATCGCCATCGCCACCTATCTGGTCGCCAGCGCCCGCACGTGACCCGTCCGTCCTCCTTCTGCCCTCGTCAGCTGCGCGGATGGTGGGCGTCGTAGAGACGCTTGAGGCGGGCTTCGAGCACGTGCGTGTAGATCTGCGTCGTGGAGAGCGCGGCGTGTCCGAGCATCATCTGGATCGCACGGAGATCCGCACCGCGATCGAGCAGATGCGTGGCGAAGGAATGCCGCAGCACGTGCGGCGACACGCCGGTCGTGACGCCGGCCTTCAGGGCATACGCTTTCAACAACTTCCAGAACCCGACGCGCGTGAGCGCCGCGATTCCGCGGCCGCTCGGAAACAGCCACGGTGACGAGCGACCTTTCGTGAGGGCCGCGCGGCCGTCGGAGAGGTAGGCCTCGAGTGCCGCGATCGCCTGCTCCCCCACGGGCACGATTCGCTGCTTGTCGCCCTTGCCGATGCACGTGAGATAGCCGGCATCGAGGTTCACGTCAGACGGGCGGAGCGACACGAGCTCGGAGACGCGAAGTCCCGTGGCATACAGCACGTCGAGCAACGCCCTGTCCCGCCTGCCCCTCGGTGTCGTCAGGTCCGGTGCGGCCAGGAGCGCATCGACCTCGTCGAGCGACAGGTAGCGCGGCAATTCGCGCCAGGCGCGAGGCGGCCGCAAATCTTCCGCCGGGTTGGCCGCGATGGCGCGTCCGATCAGGAGATGCCTGTAGAACCCTCGCACACCGGCCACCATGCGGGCGACCGAGCGTGGCGAGTATCCTTCCGCCATCAAGCGCCGGACGAACGCCTCGAGGTCGTGGAGCGTCAACGCGTCAGGCGTGGTGCCCCTGCCGGCAGCGAAGCGCGCCAGGTGCAGCAGGTCGCGACTGTAGCTCTCGACAGACAGTGGCTGCAGGCGACGCACGACGCGCAGGTGATCGAGGTAGGCGTCGATACGCGCATCGGAGCGCACGGAAGCGTCGTCGGTCACGGCTCAGGGCATCATACGTAGAACCGTTTCGAAGACCTATCTGAGTTCCGCAGTTCCTGGAGCACACATTGGCACCGATGATCGAGATTCGCAACCTGTCCAAGTCGTACAAGACCCGCGCCGGTGAAACGTGGGTGCTGCGACGCATCGACCTCGACATCACGGATGGCGAGTTCGTCACGATCATGGGGCCGAGCGGGGCGGGCAAATCCACCTTGTTGTCGATCATGGGGCTCTACGACCACGCGTGGACGGGCAGCTACGTCCTGAAGGGAGAGCCGGTGCACGCCAGGTCGGCGCGGGAACGGGCGGCGCTCAACCAGCGGCACATCGGCTTCGTGTTCCAGCAGTTCCACCTGCTCGACGACCTCACCGTGGCCGAGAACCTCGACATCCCGCTCTCCTATCGCGACGTCCCGCGGTCCGAGCGCCAGGCGCTGGTAGCCGACATGCTCGACCGCTTCCACATGGTCGGCAAGAAGGATCTCTTCCCGAATCAGCTCAGCGGCGGACAGCAGCAACTCGTGGCCGTGGCCCGCGCCATCATCGCCAAGCCGTCGGTGCTGCTTGCCGACGAACCGACCGGCAACCTGCACAGCGATCAGGGCCGCGAGATCATGGAACTGTTCCGCCAACTGAACGAGGCCGGCACGACGATCGTCCAGGTCACGCACTCGGACGTCAACGCCGCCTACGGCCATCGCACGATCCGCTTGCGCGACGGCTGGATGGAGGACGAGAACGGCGCGATTCCATAGGGACAGGGACAATGGAAGCCGCCCTCGCCTATCCGACCGGCCGCTACCCGGCCGTCACCGCACCCGATCTGACGGCGCGGGATACGCGCGAGCGGTTGTCGGGGGCGGCGCTTCGAGGGTTCTTCAACATCATGGCGCGCTGGCAGGTGCGCGACGAGGATGCGCGCGTGCTGCTGGGCGGCGTCAGCAACGGCCCGTTCTACGAGATGAAGCGCCAGCCCGATCGCACGCTCGACACCGATCGGCTCACGCGCGTCTCGTATCTCGTAGGCATCTACAAGGCCCTCCACATCCTGCACGGCGAGGCGCTCGCCGACCAGTGGGTGCACCTCCCCAACACGAACCCCATCTTCGCCGGCGAGACGCCGCTGGCCTACATGCGCCGCGGCGGCCTGCCGGCCATGCAGACCATCAGATGACTCCTCGACGCGCGTCGCGCGGGATGACATCCCCGCCGGCTCGTCTCGTCCGCCAGGTCGACACGCATCGTCTCGTGCCCTCGTGTCATCGCCGGAAGGGCGACAGCGTCCTCGTGGACATCGCAGACGATGACGCGCACCTGCGGGCGCTGTTCGAGCTCGATAGCGCCACGAACGACCGCCTGCTCGCCGGCGCGCACCTGCTGCCCGGCATCGGCCTCGATGAACTGGTCGCCGGCGTGCCGAATGCCATTGTCGTGAATGCCTCGTTCTGCCACGCGCACCCGCTAGGCGCGCGATTCAGCAGTCCCGACCGCGGCGCGTGGTATGCGGGGTTCGAACTCGCCATGTCGCAGGCAGAAGTGGCCTTTCACAAGTCGGTGCAGCTGGCCGAGATCGGACGTTTCGAGGACTCGATCACGTACGACGACTACCTGGCCGACTGCAGCGGCAGCTTTCACGATCTGCGCACCACCCGCGCGTTCCAAACGTGCCTCGCGCCGGACAGTTACGAGGCGTCACAGGCGCTTGCCGAGCGTCTGCTGCACACCGGCTCGCTGGGTGTCGTGTACCCGAGTGTCAGGAAGGCCGGCGGCACCTGCCTCGCCTGCTTCCGGCCTGCAGTTGTCGGGCACGTACGGCTGGCGAACACCTACCGCTTCACGTGGCACGGCACACCGCGCCCGGAAATTCGCATCGAGAAACCGCGGCACTGAAGGCCGGGCTCGGCCTTCGACTCCGCTCAGGCCGCCGTGAGCTGGCCGAGGGGCGGAGACCCGGCTACCGTCACTCCCGGCATCCGCTGCATTCCCGGCATTTCTGAGGATGGGACGCGGCGTCCCACAAGCGGACACTGCTCTCGCGCCCTGAACCGCCACGCCAGCACACGTCAGTTCGAGATTTGTTCCGCTTTTCACCAGAGTACCGCTCGATCGCCGCGTGGCCGGCTTCTTGCCACACTGGTTGCCGTGGTAGACGTCCCACTCTCTCCAACCGAACGTCGTCGACGCCGTCTTCGGAAGCTGCGCGTGCCTGCGCTCGTCTCGATCCTGATGCTCGTGGGCGGCGTCGCCGTGATGCGGATGGCACCCGCCGCGCCATCGGTCGACGCCGGGCCGCTCTGGTTCGACAACGTCCAGCGTGGCGAACTCGTGCGCGAAGTGCGCGGCACGGGCACGCTGGTGCCGGTCGATACCGCCTGGATCGCCGCATCGACGGACGGCCGCGTTGCGCGGATCGTCCTCCGCCCGGGCGCGCAGGTCGAGCCCGACGATGTGATTCTGCAGTTGGATAATCCGCGCCTCGAGCAGGAGGTGGTGGATACGCGCCTGCAGCTCGCGGCCGCCCAAGCGCGTCTCCGCCGCGCCGACGCAGACGCGACCACGTCGCTGCTCGCGCAGGAAGCCCTCCTCGCCCAGACCGAAGCGAGCTTCGAAGAAGCGAAGGCAGACGCCGAAGCCGACGAGGTCCTGCTCAAGGATGGACTGGTCTCTGAACTCCAGCACCGTCGCTCCTCGTCAAAGACCAGGGCCCTGCAGACGCAGGTGGCCGCCGAACGCAAGCGCCTCGACGTAGGCACGCGCATGCGTCCGTCGCAGCTCGCCGAGCAGCAGGCCGAAGTGGATCGCATGCGCGCACTCCTCTCGCTCAAGCAGGCACAACTCGGACAGCTGCACGTCCGCGCGGGCATGCGAGGCGTGCTGCAGGCGGTACCGGTGGAAGTCGGCTGCCAGGTGACCGCGGGTACCAACGTCGCGCGCGTGGCCGATCCGGCGCAGCTCAAGGCGCAGGTCCGCGTGCCGGAAACACAGGCCCGCGACGTGCAGATCGGTCAGGTGGCGCGTGTCGACACGCGCAACGGCTTCGCCGAGGGACACGTCTCGCGCGTGGATCCGGCCGCCGTGTCTGGCACGGTGCTGGTGGACATCAGCTTCTCCGGCGACCTGCCGCGCGGCGTGCGCCCCGACCTCTCGGTGGACGGCATCGTCGAGATCGAACGGCTGGCCGACGTGCTGTACGTGGCGCGGCCGTCCAACGGGCAGGAAGGCGGCACGATCAGCGTCTTCCAGGTGGCGGCCGACGGCATGGCCGAGCGGCGGCAGGTGAAGCTCGGCAAGGGCTCCGTGCGCCACATCCAGATTCTCGAGGGCCTGCGCGAAGGCGATCGCGTCGTGCTCTCCGACATGTCGGCCTGGGATCAGGTCGATCGCCTGCAGATCAAGTAGGTCAGTCCCGCCCCCGTCCCGGAGAGATGTCCATGTCCCATCCCCTGATCAAGCTCGAAGGCATCCGCAAGGTGTTCGCAGGCGACGAGATCGAAACCCATGCCCTCGATGGCATCCACCTGTCGATCGACTTCGGCGAGTACGTCGCCATTGCCGGCCCGTCTGGCTGCGGCAAGTCGACGCTCCTGTCGGTACTCGGCCTCCTCGACACCCCGAGCGATGGGCACTACTGGCTGAACAACCGCCCGGTCGAGAGCCTCTCGGTGGCCGAGCGGGCGCGAACGCGCAACCGCGAGATCGGGTTCATCTTCCAGAGTTTCAACCTGATCGGCGACCTCACCGTCTACGAGAACGTCGAGCTGCCGCTCACCTACATGGGCATGTCTGGCGGCGAACGGCGCAAACGCGTCGAGCAGGCCCTCGAACGCGTCGGCATGGGACATCGCGCCCGCCACCTTCCCGGCCAGCTCTCCGGCGGTCAGCAGCAGCGTGTCGCGGTAGCCCGCGCCGTCGTGACGCAGCCGTCGATCCTGCTGGCCGACGAGCCGACGGGGAACCTCGACTCACACAACGGCGAACTCGTGATGCAACTGCTCGCCGAACTGCACCGCGACGGTGCGACGATCTGCATGGTCACGCACGACCCGCGCTACGTCGCGCACGCCACCCGCGCGATCCACCTCTTCGACGGCCGCATCGTCTCCGAGGATCACGCGGGCGAAGCCGCCGCCCTCGCGCCCGTGTAGGAGATCGGAGTCCGGCGTAGACTCCTCGGTGATGTCCTCTGGCTCCCCTGTCGCCGCCGGTCATCCCTCGCCGTCCGTGGAGGCGGTGCCGGTCCCTCACGTCCTGGTCGCCGACGATCAGGCCGACGTCATCGAGGCCGTGCGCCTGCTGCTCAAGCTGGAAGGGTACGACGTGGATGGCGTGCGCTCACCCGCCGCCATCCTCGCCGCGGTCGACAAGGGCGGACACGACGTCGCACTCATCGACCTGAACTACGCGCGAGACACGACGTCGGGCGCCGAGGGGCTCGACCTGCTCTCGCAGATCCGCCGCCTCGACGCCACGTTGCCCGTCGTCGTGATGACGGCGTGGAGCACCGTCGAACTCGCCGTCGAGGCCATGCGTCGCGGTGCGAGCGACTTCATCCAGAAGCCCTGGGAGAACTCGCGGCTGCTCGCCGTACTCCGCACGCAGATCGAACTCGGACGCGCGCTCAGGCGGACGCGTCAGCTCGAGGCCGAGAACGCCCTCCTGCGTCCGCCCACGACGCCAGCGTTCATCGCCCGCGCGCCGGCCATGCAGCCGGTCCTCCAGGTGCTGTCGCGCGTGGGGCCTTCAGACGCGAACGTGCTCATCACCGGCGAGAACGGCACCGGTAAGACGTTGCTTGCGCAAGCTCTGCACGAAGCGTCGCCGCGGGCGCAGGCCCCGTTCGTCACCGTGAACACGGGTGGCCTGTCGGAAACGCTCGTCGACAGCGAGTTGTTCGGCCACGAGCGCGGCGCCTTCACCGACGCGCGCACGGAGCGGATCGGGCGCTTCGAGATCGCGGGTGGCGGCACGCTCTTCCTCGACGAGATCGCCAACATGCCGGCGGCCGTGCAGCCGCGCCTGCTCCGCGTGCTGGAGACGAGCGAGTTCGAGCGACTCGGGTCGTCGCGGACGCGCCGCACGAACGTACGCGTCATCAGCGCGACACACGCCGACCTGCACGCAGAGGTCCAGGCCGGGCGCTTCAGACAGGACCTCCTCTTCCGACTCAACACCGTGGAGGTGCACATGCCGGCGCTGCGGGATCGGCGCGAGGACATCCCGGAACTGGCGGCCGTGTTCCTGTTCCGTCACGCACGGCGCTACAGGAAGGCGCTCGACGGCTTCGATTCGTCGGCACTGCAGGCCCTGCTCGCGCACGGCTGGCCTGGCAACATCCGCGAACTGGATCACGCGGTGGAGCGCGCGGTGCTCATGGTCGATGGCTCGCGGATCACGGCCGACGCACTCGCGCTGCGCACCACACGCGGCGCCGCGGCGTCGCGCCTCGAGGACATGAGTCTCGAGGACGTCGAGGCCTTCCTCATCCGCAAGGCGCTCGATCGGTGCGACCGCAACGTGTCGGCGGCCGCACACGCCCTCGGCCTCAGTCGCAGCGCGCTGTACCGCCGACTCCAGCGGTACGGCCTGTAGGCGTCAGATGCGTCACGACGTGCGGCTGGTTGCCTGGGCCGTCTGCCTCGTGCTGCCGGTGGCAGTCGTCGCGGC
>JADLFL010000015.1 GCA_020845575.1 Acidobacteriota bacterium
CACGATCAGGTAGACCTCGGGGTTGTTCTTGGCGATCGAGTTGGCGAGCTTCTGCAGGAGGATCGTCTTGCCCGTGCGCGGCGGCGCGACGATGAGGCCGCGCTGCCCCTTGCCGATGGGCGTCATCAGGTCGAGCACGCGCGCCGAGAGGTTGTCGCGTGTGGTCTCGAGCGAGAAGCGCGCCTGCGGGTAGAGCGGCGTGAGATTCTCGAAGAAGATCTTGTTGCGCGCGAACTCGGGGGCCTCGAAGTTGACGGCCTCCACCTTGATCAGCGCGAAGTAGCGCTCGCCGTCCTTCGGCGGTCGAATCTGGCCACTCACCGTGTCGCCCGTCTGCAGATCGAACTTGCGGATCTGCGACGGCGACACGTAGATGTCGTCGGGACCGGCGAGGTAGTTGTAGTCTGGCGCGCGCAGGAAGCCGAAGCCGTCGGGCAACACTTCGAGCACGCCTTCCGAGAAGATGAAGCCGCTCTGTTCGGTCTGCGCCTTGAGGATCTGGAAGATCAGTTCCTGCTTGCGCAGGCCCGTCGCGCCGACCACGCCGAGATCCTGCGCCACCTGCATCAGTGACTGGATGCTCATCTCCTTCAACTGCCCGATGCGCAGGCTGGCTTCGCTGCCTTCGGGCGGGAGATCCACCGGCGGATCGTTGGCGACGTCGGGGATGTCGGTGACGGGACGACGCGGGCCCGAGGGACGTGGACCGCGGCGGCCGCCGGAGCGCTTCTGTGCTGGTGCCATGCTGTGTGACGAAGTGGAGAGGGTGCGGGACTCGCGGGGTGATCGCAGGACGCGCCATGCATGCGCGACACTCCCCGGAACCACGAGGTGAGGCCCGAGTATAGCTGAAAACCCCATGGTGTAGAATCCGGCAGCGTGTCGCGGCATGTCCTCATACTCGGCCTGGTCTGCTTCCTGACGTTCTTCGCGGGCCTGGGACGCGGCGCGATCGGCGATTCCGACGAAGCGTTCTACGCCGAAGCGTCGCGCGAGATGGTGACATCGGGCGACTGGCTGACGCCCTTCTACAACTACGAAGTTCGTTTCCAGAAGCCCATCCTCTTCTACTGGCTCGTCACCACGGCGTACAAGGCTGCGGGCGTCGGTGAAGCGGCCGCGCGCTTCCCTTCCGCGCTGGCGGGTCTCGGGCTCGCGATTCTCACCTACCTCGTCGGTCGTCGCTGGTTCGACGCCGGGACCGGATTCTTCGCCGCGACCGTCGTCGCGACGAGTTTCGGGTACTTCTCCATCGGGCGTCTCTCGCTGCCCGATCTGCCGCTGGCGTTCTTCATCGCCGCGGCCACGTGGGGTCTCATCGAGGCGATCGGATCGCCCATCGCGTCCACGGAATCCACGCGGGCCCGGCGACGACTGTGGCTGGTCTTCGCCGGCGTCATGATGGGGCTCGGCCTGCTCGCGAAGGGGCCCGTGGGGGTGGCACTGCCGGTGATTGCCGCGCTGCCCGTGTGGTGGAAGGAGCGTCGCGCACTCCCCGGCGAACAGGGCGCTCACCTGCCCGGTCTTCTCGACATCCTGCTCGTCGGCGGCATCGTGCTGGCGGTGGCCGCGCCGTGGTTCATCGCCATGGCGGATCATCACGGCCTCGCGTACATGCACCGGTTCTTCATCGGCGAGAACCTCGAGCGCTTCGCCACCGACCGCTACAACGAGCCGCGGCCGATCTGGTTCTACGTGCCGATCGTGCTTGGCGGCCTGATGCCGTGGTCGCCGTTCATCCTGCTGTGGCTGCCGACGTGGCGGCGCGTGTTTCGCCGCGAGCGCCTCGTCACGCGTGCCGAGTGGCGCGCCATCATCTGGGCGGCGGTGCCGTTCATCTTCTACTCGGTGTCGATCGGCAAGCAGCCCCGGTACATCCTGCCGATGCTGCCGCCGATGGCGCTCCTGCTGGCGAGAAGCGTTATCGCACGCTTACCCGATGACGGGCCCCTCACGACGACGCGTACCGGCCGCCAGACCGCCCTGGCGTGGTGCGGCACGTTGTGCGCCGTGCTGTTCTTCATCCTCGGCCTGCTCCTGCACCGCGCGCGGCCGCTGCTCTTCGTCCTCACGCCGTCGCTCGCGCTCGTGTGCACGAGCATCATCACGACGAGCGCGATTTCGGTGCTCGTCGCGAGCTGGAGCCGTCGCCGCTGGGCCCTGCCCGTGACGATGGCCATGGCGTCGATCGCCACGTTGCTGTCGCTGCACTACTCGGTGGCGTCGGCGGCCGATCTCGAACCCGTGCAGGTGATGGCGCGCAAGTACAACGTCGTCTACCAGGGGCACGAGCCGTCTGCCACCTACCGAGTCTTCGTCCGCAACCTGATCTTCTACACGGGCGTGAAGCAGACCGATCTGGTGCAGCCCGAGCAGGTCGTCGAGTTCCTGCGTCAGCCGCAGCGCGTGCTGTGCGTGATCACGCGCGACGATCTGGATCTCCTCACCGCGGAATACGGCCTGCACACACGCATGCTGGCCGAGGTGCAGTACTTCAATCCCGCCGGCGTCCGCCTGCGCACTCTCCTCTGGCCCGACCCGTCACGCGACGTCGAGACGGTGCTGCTCGTCACCAATCAGTAGCCGCCACACGTGTCAGCGGAGTTCCTTACGAAGGCAGGATTTTCCCCGGATTCAGGATGTTCAGGGGATCGAACGCAGCCTTGATGCGCTGCTGGAGCGCGATCTCGATGGGCGACAGTTCGAGACTCACGAACGGGCGCTTCGAGAAGCCGATACCGTGTTCGCCGCTGATCGATCCTTCCAGCGCCACGACGCCTTCGAAGAGCGTGCGTTCGGCGGCAGCCGCGGCGGCGACAGCAGCGGGATCGGCAGGGTCGAGCATCATGTTGACGTGGATGTTGCCGTCGCCGACGTGACCGAAGCACGGGATCCGCACGCCGGGTGACGACGCACGCAGCCGCTGAATCAACGCGAACAGTTCCGGCACCCGTCCCTTCGGCACCACGACGTCGTGGTTCACCTTGAGCGGGGCCAGCACGCGCAGCGAGAGCGAGAGCGCGCGGCGCACGCGCCAGAGTTCCTCGCGTATCTCGCGATCGGCGGCTACCAGCACTTCGCTCGCCCCGGCTTCGCGACACGCCACAGCCACGCGCCTGCCCTCCTCCTCCACGGCCTCGGCCAGCCCGTCGACTTCCAGCAGGAGCAGCGCCGCCGTCCCTTCCGGCGCCAGCGCACGTGTACCCTCGCTGCTCGCCACGGCGTCGAGCGAATCACCGTCGATCAACTCGAGCGCCGACGGCACGACGCGCGCGCGAATCAGATTCACTACGGCCTCGACAGCCGCATCGACGCTTGCAAACGTCGCGCGCAGCGTGACCTGCGCCGGCGGCAGCGGCACGAGACGCACGATCACCTTCGTGATGACGGCGAGCGTCCCTTCCGATCCCACCAGCAACTGCGTGAGGTCGTAGCCGACGACGTTCTTCACGCTCTTGCCGCCGGTCCTGATGATCTCGCCCGATGGCAGCACGGCTTCGAGGCCGAGGATGTAGCGCTTCGTCACGCCGTACTTGAACGCGCGCGGACCGCCCGCGCACTCGGCCACGTTGCCGCCGATCGTCGACGTGGGCAGGCTCGCGGGATCGGGCGGATAGAACAGGCCGACGGCTTCCACCGCCTGCTGGAGCACACCCGTCACCACGTGGCATTGGACAACGGCCAGCAGGTTGCGCTCGTCGACCTCCAGGATGCGATCGAGGCGCTGCAGCGCGAGCACGACGCCTCCCGACGTCGGCACGGCACCGCCCGTGTAGCCCGTGCCCGCGCCACGCGGCACCACGGGCACGCGATGCGCCGTACACGCGCGCAGCACGGCGGAGACCTCCTCCGTGCTCCCGGGAAACACCACGACGTCGGCGGGATGGCCCTTCCTCAGCGCGTCCGTGCCGTATGTCGCCCGCGACCCTGCGTCAACGCGCACGTGCTCGTCGCCGACAGCGGCGCGCAACTCGGCGACAAACGTCTCGGTGACGGCCCCGTATGGCTGTGACACGGCCATGGACTAGCGCGACTGATACGTGCCGGTGTCGATGTCGGCGATGAACGCCTGAAGCCGGCGCGCGGCCTCCTCCAGACGATCGATGGACGCGGCGTACGACAACCGGAAGAACCCCGGCGCATCGAACGCCTCACCGGCCGTGAGCACCACATGCCGATCTTCGAGCAGCGCCTGGCAGAACTCCGCGCTCGTGCGGAGGCCATCTGGCGACAACAACCCGGAGATGTCGACGAACAGATAGAACGCGCCCGCAGGCGTCAGGCATCGCAGGCGCGCATCGCTGCAGACGAGTGTCCTGATGCGATCCCGCCGCATCCGGTACTCGTCGAGCATGTCGGTGACGCACTGTTGCGGGCCGCTGAGCGCGGCCACGACGGCCTTCTGCGTGATCGAGCACGCATTGCTCGTCGAGTGGCTCTGGATGGCGTTGCACGCCGACACGACGGTCTTGGACGCCAGCAGCCAGCCGCACCGCCATCCCGTCATCGCGTACGCCTTCGATGCAGAGCCGGCGAGGATCGTCCGATCGCGCATGCGATCGCCGAGTACCTTCGGCAGGTTGTGCGGTACGGGATCGTAGATGAGCTTCTCGTAGCAGAGATCGAGGATCACCCAGATGTCGCGCGCCGCCGCAACATCGGCGATCGCGGCCATCTCCTGCTCGGTGACAAGCGCCCCCGTCGGATTGGCCGGCGAGTTGATCACGATCGCCCTGGTGCGCGGCGTGATCGCGTCGAGGAACAGCTGCGCGCGCAGCGCGAATCCATCCTCCGGCGACGCATGGACCACGACAGGTGTCGCGTCGGCGAGCTTGATCTGTTCGACGAGCGTCGGCCATCCCGGCGCATGCGTGATCACCTCGTCGCCGGGACCGAACACCGTGAGCGCCGCGTTCAGCAGCGCCTGCTTGCCGCCCGCGCAGACGATGACTTCCGACTCGTCGTACTCCACGCCGTAGTCCGCGCGATAGCGGTCGACGATCGCCCGCTTCACCTCGCTGCTGCCCGAGTTGGCGGTGTATCGCGTGTAGTTGGCGGCGATGGCCGCGTTGGCGGCCGCCTTCACATGATCGGGCGTCGGGAAGTCAGGTTCGCCGGCGCTGAGATCGACGACGTCGACGCCGGCCTGACGAAGTCGCTCGGCGGCGATGAACCCCTTCATGGTGGGAGACGAGGAGATACGCGACGTACGGGCGGCGAGCATGGGCGGATCAGACATCTGTCGAGGCGCGTCGGGCAGCGGCGCGCGCGAGAAGGGCCACGGCGGCCGGAGGCACGAACGCCTCGACGGACCCGCCGAGCACGTGAATCTGCCGGACGAGACTGGAACTGACGTGCGCCCATTCTGGCGCCGCCGCAAGGAGCACCGTCTCGAGCCTGGGCAGCAGCGCGGCGTTCATCCGCGCCATGGGCCACTCGTGCTCGTAGTCGGTCACCGAGCGCACACCGCGCACCACGGCCGTCGCGCCTGCGGCACGCGCGGCGTCGACGAGCAGGCCCTCGAAGGCCACCACGTTGACGCCCTGCAGGCCTGTCACGCACTCACGGACGAGCGACAGCCGCTCGTCAAGGGTGAGGAGCGGCGTCTTGCCGGGGTTGATCAGCACCGCCACCACCACGCCATCGAAGAGCGCGCGCGCTCTGACGATCACGTCGAGATGCCCGTTGGTGACCGGGTCGAACGAGCCTGCGACGAGGGCCGTACGCATGTCTGCCATCCCGCCGCATTATTCACGAACGCGCGCGGGCGTGCCTACTCCGGCTCGACGGCGTAGAACGTCAGGGTGCTGTCGCCCTGGCGAAGCTGACGCGTGCGCCGCACGGTTCCCACGACGTCGGGCGCCGCCAGCCGCGACGCATGTTCCAGCACGATCAGGCCGCCTGGCGTGACGTGCCGCGCACCGAGCGCCACCCACGGTTCGAGCGACGGCTGCTCGTACGGGGGATCGAGGAACACGATGTCGAAGCCTCCTCCGAACGTGGCCTCGGCGGACGCGAGCGCATCACGCCTGTCGATGACGTATCCGCTGTCGATTCCGCACGTACGGAGGTTGCCGGCAATCAACGCCGCCGCACGACGGTCGCGCTCGACGAAGGTGGCGGCAGCCGCCCCACGGCTCAACGCCTCGATTCCCACAGCGCCCGTCCCCGCGCACACGTCGAGCACACGCGCGCCTTCGATGCGCGGGGCGAGGACGTTGAACAGTGTCTCGCGCAGCCGATCGGACGAGGGCCGAAGGCCCGTCCATGTGGGGGCGCGCAGCACGCGCCCCTTGTAGGCACCGGCGATCACGCGCATCAGCCGACCTGCGCCAGGTTGAAGCGTCCCGTCCAGGCGGCGCGTGCCAGTCGCCGCGGCAGCGCGTCTGGTGGCAGCCGTTCGACAAGCGTGCGCGCGATCGCATGCGCGTCGGCCATGAGGTCCTTGTCGCGTCCGAGATCCCCGATGCGCAACGTCGGCATGCCGGCCTGACGCGTGCCGAACATGTCGCCAGGCCCGCGAATCGCCAGGTCGCGCTCGGCGATCACGAAGCCGTCCGTCGAGTCTGTCATCGCTTTCAGTCGCTCGCGCGCCGCGTCGCCGAGCGGACGCTCGAACAGCAGCACGCAGTAGCTCCGCTCCGCCCCGCGACCGACACGCCCGCGCAACTGATGCAGTTGTGCGAGCCCGAAGCGTTCGGCATGCTCCACCACCATGACACTCGCATTCGGCACATCCACGCCGACCTCGATCACCGTCGTTGTCACGAGGACGTCGATGCCGTGTGCGATGAACGCCTGCATCACGGCCTGCTTCTCCGCCGGTGCGAGACGTCCGTGCAGCAGGCCGACGCGCAGGCCCGCCAGCGGTCCGTCGCTCAACTCGCGCGCCATCGTGACGGCGGCGCGCACGTCGATCTTCTCGCTGTCTTCGATGACGGGCAGCACGACGTACGCCTGGCGTCGCTGCTCGACCTGTTCGCGCACGAACGCGTACGCCTCGTCGCGCCGCGTCTCGGGTCGCGCCGTGGTACGCACGGGCACGCGCCCCGGTGGCAGGTCAGGGATCACTGACACGTCGAGATCGCCGTAGGCCGTGAGCATCAGCGTTCGCGGGATGGGCGTGGCGGTCATCACGAGCACGTCGGGATGCCGCCCCTTCTCACGCAGCCGTGCCCGCTGCCCCACGCCGAAGCGGTGCTGCTCGTCGATGATGACCAGCCCGAGCCTGTCGAACACGGCGGGCGCCTCCAGTACCGCGTGCGTCCCGACGATGAACTGCGCCTCCCCCGAGGCGATCGCGGCAAGTGCCGTGCGACGCGCGACGCTGCGTTGACTGCCGGTGAGCAGCACCGATCGGAACGACGCGCCCGCCAGCCTCGCGGCGACAGTGCGCGCGTGCTGTTCGGCCAGCAACTCCGTCGGCGCCATCAGCACCACCTGCAGCCCGTTGGCCATCGCCACGACAGCCGCAATCAACGCAACGATGGTCTTGCCCGACCCGACGTCGCCCTGCAACAGGCGATTCATGGCCGTCGGTCGCTGCAGATCCTCGACGATTTCCTTGAGCGCCGTTCTCTGTCCCTTCGTGAGCGCGAACGGCAGGACCTGTCGCGCAAGCGCACGGATCTCGTCCGAGACGACGATGGTGTGCGGCTTTGCCGTGGTGGTGGCGCGCGCGCGTCTGTCGGCCAGCGCCACCTGGAACAGCACGAACTCTTCGAGGATGAGCCGCACCTGCGCCGGTGTGCGGAACGCGTTCAGCGTATCGACATCAGTGCCGTCCGGCGGGAAGTGCGCGTCGAGCAGCGCCTCGCGTCGCGACGGCAGGCCGCGCAGTCGACGCAGGTCGGCCGGTAGCGGATCGGTGATGGTCTCGGGCAACCGTTCGAGCGCGCGCGCAACGAGATCGCGCTGGAGCTTCGGCGTGAGCGGGCCGATGCGCTCGTAGATCGGCACGATACGGCCCGTGTGCACGCTCTCACCGTCCTGGACGGCACGCGCATCGACGAATTCGTACTGCGGACTCTGGAACTGTGCGCCCTGGCTGTTCCACTCCACCTTGCCGTGGAGCACCACGCGCTGGCCGGGGTGAAAGACCTGCGCGAGAAATCGTTGGTTGAAGAAGACGGCACGCGCGGTGCCCGTGCCATCGGCCACCGTCAGCTCGAAGACGGTGAAGCGCGGGCGGCGCGTCGGTTTCGCGTGCGTGTCGACGACGTCGCCGGCAATCGTGGCGATGCCGGGTCGCAGCGAGGCGATCGGCACGATGTGCCCGCGGTCCTCGTAGCGCAGCGGAAATCGCAGGAGCAGATCCTCGATGGTGTGCAGTCCCGCCGACGCGAGCGCCGCCCCGCGCGTCGGGCCCACTCCGGGCAGCGCCTCGAGCGGCGCCGACAACGGATCGGCCGCGCTCACTGCAGCACGGTGACCTTGCCCGGCTCGATGCGGAGTTCGCGGATCGAAGACGGGAGATCGAACGGGTCGTCGATGTTGACGTCGTACCTGGCGACCAGTTGCGAGACGACGGCACGCGGGAGCGGAATGCCGCCGAGTTCAGCCGACTCGAGCTGGAACCTGCCGCTGCCGTTCTCGGTGACGAGCCTGCCGCTCACCGTCGCTCCCAGCGTGCCCGAGAGCAGGCGCAGGGGATCGAAGCCGTTGTCGGCGGGACGACTCGCGTTCATCGCATCGATGTCGAGCGTGGTGGATGCGGACAGACGGTCACCGCCGATGATGCGCAGCGTGGGCGGCGCGATCCCCGGAGGGATCTCGCTCGTGAGGTAGTACGCCATGTAAGCATTCACTTCCCCTTCCTCGATCACCGTCGCCTGCGTCTCGAGTCGCGGAATGGCGCCGAAGCGCACGATCGCCTCCAGCTTCTGCTGCATCCTGTCGGCCGCCGCGAGGCTTCCCTGCGCGCCCCCCCCGCCGGCGCGCACGCCGGTACCCGCGATCGCCAGCGCGGCCGCGGCGAAGGCGCACGTGAGCCAGCATGTCCGCCGTGCGTGTCGGGATGTGAGCGTCGTACCCACCGAGCGTTTGGAGTCTAGCATCGCGTGTTTGGCCGGGCCGCTTGACTTTCGCTTTTTATTTGCATACGCTCCCACATCGTCGCACGGCCCGCGGTGGACGGCCGCCGAATCGGGTTCGCGCGTCAGGTTCCGGAGAGTGCCAACGTGCAGCCGCTCACGAAACGTCAGCGCGAGATCCTCGACTACCTCAACGACTTCATCCAGCAGCACGGGTATGCGCC